>PKCQ01000553.1 GCA_002862265.1 Planctomycetaceae bacterium
TTATCTTTGAGCCATCCATCTCGAGTCGGAAGGCGGCTTGGAGACAGAAGGAATTCGAGCCACTGCCGCTGGACCCTGTGTTCTTCCACCGGACCGCCGAGTGATAAACTCTTGGTTTCTGGAAACGCTGCATCCTCCAACATGAAATATCCGAGCTCATTCTTTCGAGTGATCTCATTCCCGGCCTCACGGAGATGCGTGAGATCATCGCCAAGATCGAGGCAGGTGAAGCGGATATTATTATTGGCACCCAGATTGTTGCGAAGGGTCACCACTTTCCCGATCTTGCCACGGTCGGCATTGTCGACGGCGATCTCGGACTTGTTGGCAATGCGGACCCTAGGGCTGGCGAAAGATCTTTCCAGCTCATGCATCAGGTTACCGGGCGCGCGGGGCGAGCGATGGTGCGAGGCCGTGGGTTTGTGCAAACCCATCAGGCTGATCATCCTGTCATGCAGGCTATCGTGAACGGCGACCGAGATGCCTTTGTCGAGTACGAAATAAGGCAGCGCCAAATCGGGTTCTTGCCGCCTTACGGGCGTCTTGCCGGGCTTGTTATTTCAGCGCGGGACAAGGAACTTGCGGAACTGTTCGCTCGTGATGTCGTCCGCCACGCGCCGCAATCAGAGAAGATCTCGGTACTGGGGCCAGCTGAAGCGCCACTGGCAGTCGTCAGAGGCAGGCATCGCTGGCGGTTGCTTGTCAAGGCACCTCGCGAGATTGATATGCAAAGTTACTTGCGGGAGTGGCTCAGTCAAATTCCCGCGATTAAGGGCGATATTCGCCTGAACGTTGACGTGGACCCCTACAACTTCCTGTGAGTTGTCGCCATTTCCAGTACGACAACAAATTTCGCAAGGAGATAAGGCGATGGCCGTCACCACAGTTCGCAGCACTTTTGCAGGTCACGATGGTGGCGAGTTAGCTGCCAGATTGGATATGCCTGTAGGGCCGGTTCGCGGCTATGCATTGTTTGCGCACTGCTTTACGTGCTCGAAGGATCTATTTGCAGCTAGGCATATTGCGCAGAGTTTGGCTCAGCATGGATTTGCAGTGTTGCGGTTTGACTTTACCGGGCTCGGCTCGTCCGAAGGTGAGTTTGCCAACACCAACTTCAGCTCTAACGTTCAGGATCTGCTGCGAGCGGCTGACTATTTGCGGGAGAACTTTGAGGCGCCATCGATCCTGGTTGGTCACTCTCTCGGGGGAGCAGCTGTGTTGGCCGCTGCGGGTGACATCCCAGAAGTCAAGGGTGTGGCAACCATTGGTGCGCCATCGGATGTTGGTCACGTGCTACATCAGTTCGGCGGCTCACTCGATGAAATCCGCGAAAGTGGGAAGGCGGAAGTCAGTCTTGCAGGGCGACCGTTCACGATTACCAAGAATTTTGTCGATGATGCTGAAGGCAGCCGGTTGGAAGACCGGATTGCCACAATGAAGAAAGCACTTCTGGTTCTCCATTCGCCCACTGATCAGACTGTGGGCATTGAGAATGCGAGTAAGGTTTTTGTTGCTGCGAAGCATCCCAAGAGTTTCATATCCCTAGATAATGCCGAACATTTGGTCTCGAAACCTGCCGATGCGGCCTATGCAGCAGGGTTGATTTCGGCGTGGGCCTCGAGGTTTGTTCCGGAAGCGGATGTTTCGGAGGAAGCGAGTGAGGCCGTTTTGGTCACAGAGACCGGTCTGGGCAAATTCACCAATGCTGTGACCATTGGGCGTCATCGGTTGACCGCTGATGAGCCGAAATCAGTGGGCGGATTAGATGCTGGGCCGTCACCTTATGACTATCTGTCTATCGCGCTCGGGACTTGCACGGCGATGACGTTGAGAATGTATGCCGGCTACAAGAATCTAGCACTTGGCAAGGTCAGCGTTGAAGTTTCTCACGGCAAGGTTGCTGCTGATCACTGCACGGATTGCGGCGAGGCTGCAGAAGGGCGTGGCGGCAAGATCGACCGATTCGAGCGCATTATTTCAGCAGACGGAGAGGTTGATCCTGAAATTCGAGAGAAACTGATCGAAATTGCCGGTAAGTGTCCAGTTCATCGCACATTGGAGAGTTCCGCAGCTGTCGTGACAAAGGTACTCTAATACAACTTAACCGTCTCTGGGTGCGGTTGTTTTTGGCGGACCAGCTACGACCTTAGAATAGGTTCCGCCAAATGCGGCATTGCGGCCCGATTCACGCGGTTGATAGCGCTCTAGACGCGTGGTAGGAACGCTGCGGCTTACAGGGGTCTACAAGCCGGGGCAGCTTGTTTCTTTATCCCCTGCTAGTGTCCCTCCTCAGCGCGGGTGATCGGCATAAAGAGCGGAGAATTCCGATTAGAATTCAATGCTTTCGCTCACCCCCTAACGCATGAAAGCGCGCGACGTGGCGACGGAAGACCAAATGATGGCCAGCGTACCGGGGCGGTACGCATCAGCGTTGTTTGAACTGGCTCAAGAGCAATCGCAGCTCCAGCCTGTTGAAAATGACCTCAACAGTATTCAGGCGATGCTGGATGAAAGCTCGGACTTGATGCGCATGGTGCGCAGTCCTGTTTTCTCTGCAGATGATCAATTGAAGGCTCTCGATGCCTTGTTGGGTCAAGCCGGTATTGGTGGCCTTGCACTCAATTTTGTGAAGCTTATTGTGCGTAACCGGCGCCTCTTTGCTTTGCCTGATATGATCAAGGCATTTCGGACGCTGGCGGCCGGCGCACGCGGTGAAGTTGAAGCAGATGTCGCTAGTGCGACAGCGCTGAATGACAGCCAGTTGCAGGCGCTGAAAGAAACTCTGAAAGCTTCTATTGGAAAGGACGTTCAGATCAACGCATCTGTCGATCCTTCACTGCTTGGCGGTCTCGTCGTAAAAGTCGGCAGCCGCATGATCGATTCATCGCTTCGTACGAAGCTCTCCACGCTTAAATTGCGCATGAAAGAGGTTGGCTAATGGACATCCGGGCCGCTGAGATCTCCTCAATTCTGAAGGAGCAAATCCAAAACTTCGGCCAGGAGGCAGAAGTCTCCGAGATTGGCCAGGTGCTTTCCGTCGGTGACGGTATTGCCCGTGTTTACGGCTTGGACAATGTCCAGGCAGGTGAAATGGTCGAGTTTCCTGGTGGCATCCGCGGGATGGCTTTGAACCTGGAAGCCGACAACGTTGGTGTTGTTCTTTTCGGCGACGACCGTGCGATTAAAGAAGGCGACACGGTTAAGCGGACCGGTGCCATTGTGGAAGTTCCTGTCGGACGTGGTCTATTGGGCCGCGTTGTCGATGGCCTGGGCAATCCGATCGACGGCAAAGGGCCAATTGAAGGCGCCGAAATGAGCCGGGTTGATGTCAAAGCGCCTGGTATTCTTCCACGGAAATCGGTTCATGAGCCTATGTCGACCGGCCTGAAGGCGATCGATGCTTTGATCCCTGTTGGTCGTGGCCAGCGGGAATTGATCATTGGTGACCGCCAGACTGGTAAGACTGCGATCATCCTGGACACCTTCCTGAACCAAAAACCAATGCATGCCGGCGATGACGAGGACCAGAAGCTGTACTGCATTTATGTTGCGGTTGGTCAGAAGCGTTCAACCGTTGCGCAGTTCGTTAAGGTGCTAGAAGAGAGCGGCGCAATGGAGTACTCCGTTGTTGTTGCTGCCACGGCTTCAGACGCTGCTCCGATGCAGTTCCTTGCGCCATTCACTGGCTGCGCCATTGGTGAATACTTCCGTGACAACGGCATGCATGCTGTGATCGGTTACGACGACCTTTCGAAGCAGGCGGTTGCTTATCGCCAGATGTCGCTTCTACTGCGTCGCCCTCCTGGACGCGAAGCCTATCCTGGTGACGTTTTCTATCTCCACTCTCGCCTGCTTGAGCGCGCTGCGAAGCTCAATGATGACAACGGCAACGGTTCACTGACAGCTTTACCAGTTATTGAGACTCAGGCGAACGACGTTTCTGCTTACATCCCGACCAACGTGATTTCGATCACTGATGGTCAGATCTTCCTTGAGACTGACCTGTTCTACCAGGGTGTTCGCCCGGCTGTGAACGTCGGTCTCTCAGTTTCTCGCGTGGGCTCTTCAGCTCAGATTAAGGCGATGAAGCAGGTGGCTGGTTCGATCAAAGGTGAGCTGGCGCAGTATCGCGAGATGGCTGCTTTCGCCCAGTTTGGTTCGGATCTGGACGTTGCAACGCAGCGCATGCTTGCTCGTGGTGAGCGACTGACTGAGCTACTCAAGCAGGCCCAGTTCTCTCCGCTTAAGACGGAAGAGCAGGTCTGTGTGATCTTCGCGGGCACGAAGGGTTTTCTCGACGGAATTCCGACGTCCGCTGTTGGAAAGTTCGAGGAGCAGTTCCTGGTTTACATGCGTGACACCGGCAAAGGCCTGCTTGATACCATCCGCAATGAGGCGCAGTTGAGTTCCGACAGCGAAGACAAGTTAACCGGCATGCTCGACGACTTCTCCAAGGGCTTCGCGGCCTAAATCGAAACCAGCTGAACTCAGGAAACGGCGGAGTTTCGGATGCCAAGCCTCAAGGATCTCAGAAATCGTATCGCCTCGGTGACGGCCACGCGCAAGATCACCAAGGCGATGCAGATGGTGGCTGCAGCCAAGCTGCGCCGTGCACAGGAAGCTGCCACAGCCGCGCGGCCGTATGCGCAGCGTATGGATGCTGTTCTTGCCAATTTGAACAAAGGTTTGACGAGCAAGGAAGGCGCATCGCCGTTGCTGGTTGGCACCGGCAAGGATGACGTGCATCTGCTGGTCGTAATGACGGCAGAACGTGGCCTTTGCGGGGGGTTCAACTCGAACATTGCCCGTTTGGCGCGCCAGGATGTTGTTCGACTGCAAGCGGCTGGAAAAACGGTCAAGCTGCTCTTCGTTGGCCGCAAGGGTTATGACGTACTCAAGCGTGAGTACGAAGCTCTTATGGTAGAGCGGATAGAGCTGAAGGATGTCAAGAACGTTGCGTTTGCGAACGCTGAAGATGTAGGCAAGAAGGTGTTGTCGATGTTTGAGGCTGGGGAATTCGACGTTTGCACCATGTACTTCTCCGAATTCAAGTCGGTGATTTTGCAGGTGCCTTCCGCGTTGCAATTGATTCCCGCTAAGCTTCCGGAAGCAGATGATGGTGAAGAGCAGGCCGCTGGCGCGGGAGCTGCATACGACTATGAGCCGAGTGAAGAAGAGATACTTGGGTTCCTGCTGACCCGAAATATTTCGACCCAAATCTTCCGCGGGCTGCTCGAGAACTCAGCGTCTGAGCAAGGTGCCAGGATGTCTGCGATGGATAACGCGACGCGCAATGCGGGCGAGATGATCGATAAGCTGACCATCTCTTATAACCGACAGCGCCAAGCGCAGATTACTAAAGAACTAATCGAGATCATTTCGGGCGCAGAAGCGCTCTAATTCGAACATACGTGCACGAGGACAAAATCAATGGCTGAAAACATCGGAAGAATTCGGCAGGTTATGGGTGCTGTTGTCGACGTGCAGTTCGACGGCGAGTTGCCAGCAATTCTGAACTCACTTGAAACAAAAAATGACACGACCAAGTCGCGGGACAATCCCGACGGCCTCTTGGTTCTCGAAGTCGCTCAGCATTTGGGTGAGAACACGGTACGAACAATTGCGATGGACGCGACCGAAGGTTTGGTTCGCGGTCAGGAAGTGCGCGACACCGGCAATGCGATTTCTATCCCAGTTGGCGATGAAACACTTGGCCGGATCATGAACGTCATCGGCCAGCCAGTGGATGAAGCTGGGCCAATTGGTGCGTCGACTTCAAGACCGATCCACGCTGCTGCTCCTGAGTTGGCTGATCAGTCAACCGAGTCTGAGATCCTGATAACGGGTATTAAAGTTGTTGACTTGCTTGGTCCATATGCCAAGGGCGGCAAGATTGGTCTGTTCGGTGGTGCCGGTGTGGGTAAGACCGTTTTGATCATGGAATTGATCAACAACATTGCGAAGACACACGGTGGCTACTCAGTGTTCGCTGGCGTTGGTGAGCGGACCCGTGAAGGTAACGATCTGTATCACGAAATGATCGAATCCAAGGTGAACGTCGATCCAAAAGAGAACGGTGGCTCTGCAGCTGGATCGAAGTGCGCTCTGGTATATGGTCAGATGAACGAACCACCTGGTGCGCGCGCTCGTGTTGCTTTGAGTGGTTTGACTGTTGCTGAGGATTTCCGCGACAAAGGTCAGGACGTTTTGTTCTTCGTTGATAATATCTTCCGCTTCACTCAGGCGGGCTCGGAAGTGTCTGCTTTGTTGGGTCGTATCCCTTCTGCTGTTGGATATCAGCCGACATTGGGTACGGACATGGGCGGCATGCAGGAGCGCATTACGTCAACGACTAAGGGTTCGATTACGTCAGTGCAGGCCGTTTACGTTCCTGCTGACGACTTGACTGACCCTGCGCCTGCTTCGACGTTTGCGCACTTGGATGCAACCACGGTTCTTTCTCGTTCGATCGCGGAAAAGGGTATCTACCCTGCGGTTGACCCGCTCGACTCTACGTCTCGCATGATGGACCCGCGCATCCTTGGTGATGAACATTACGAAGTTGCAAGAAGCGTGCAGTCGACACTGCAACGTTATAAGGCACTTCAGGACATCATCGCGATCCTAGGTATGGATGAACTTTCCGAAGAGGATAAGTTGACGGTTGCTCGTGCTCGTAAGATCGAGCGCTTCCTCTCGCAACCATTTGACGTCGCTGAAGTCTTCACGGGTTCTCCTGGTGTCCAGGTTAAGCTGGAAGACACGATCAAAGGTTTCAAGGGTCTCGTCGCTGGCGATTATGACCATTTGCCTGAGCAGGCGTTCTACATGGTTGGCACCATCGAAGAAGCCATTGAGAAAGCAGAGAAACTCGCTGAGGCTGCGTAAGACTGCCTTGAATTTGGGCAGCTAGTGCGGGTGGTCCGGTGCAGGTTGTAGTTTGATTGTTGCGCAATTGCCTTGACGCGTTTGCCAATCCGCCATCTGACTATGGTTCGTGACTGAGCATTAAGATGTTGTTCGGTTGAGTGATTGGAGAAGGGGTCAAGAGCATGGCAGACGATAATGGTGGCAGCGCTGGTCCTACGAGCAAGTTCGGCCAGTGTTGCGAGGAATTGAAAGAAGCCATTGCTGGCGAAGACTTTGAACCGATGATCAATGTGGGGGAAGACGGTATCCTCTATATGGCTGTCGGTCTAATTGAGCTCGAGGATGATGAACCAGGAATGGTAGATCATCCTGTGTTCTTTTGCCCGTTCTGTGGCACGAAAGTGCAAGATGCGGAAGTGGTGAGAGCACAGATTACCAGCGAGGGTGAGTTACCACAGTAGTGGTAAGATCGCTGATATAGAAATTGGAGCGGAGTGGCTTGCTGAGCGTGTTCCGCAAAGGGTTGGAACGAGGACGACATGGCTGAGTTTAGTTTTGAGCTTGTGAGCCCGGAGCGCGTACTGATGTCTGAATCAGTTGAGCATGTCGTCTTGCCAGGTAGTGAAGGCCTGTTAGGTGTTCTCTCTGGGCACTCGCCAGCTGTCGCCACCTTGAAGCCAGGCGTTATTTCGGTACTGTCTGGCAGCACGGTCAAGCGCAAGATCTACGTGCGCGGTGGTTTTGCTGAAATCAATCCTGAAACCGTAACTGTTCTTGCTGAACATGCCGTGGATACGGAAGCGGCGGACAAGGATGCGATTTCTTCAGAGCTATCGGTTGCAGAAGAAGATCTCGCCGATGCGAGTGACGATGATGCACGTTACATCGCACAATCGGCGATTGACGCATTAAAGTCGCTTTAAGCTACGAGTTATCTAAGTTCTTCTGAGCCTTAATAGGCATCGGCCTGTTAGGACGGTTCAGCGTATCTGCTGAGCTGCTCCATTACCCGTACGTAGACCTCACGCTTGAATGTCACAACACGCTGTGACACCTGCGCGGCGTCTGTCCAGCGCCAATCTTCAAACTCTTTCTTGTGGTCCTGACCTTCCGGTGGGTCGATATTTATTTCGGTATCGTCACCAGTAAACCGGAGTGCGAACCAGATCTGCTTTTGGCCTTTATAGCGTCCGCCCCACGCGTTTGCCTGTATTTCAGCTGGCAGGTCGTAGGTCAACCAGCCCTCTGTACGGCCAAGCACTACGGCGTTTTTGACACCGGTTTCTTCGAATAGTTCGCGATGGGCTGCAGTCTCGGGATCTTCGCCTTCATCGATGCCGCCTTGAGGCATCTGCCACCAATCGCCAGGCCCTTCTGCATCGCCGGGCGCATCAGCTCTTAGGCCCATCCAGACTTTGCCTTGCTGATTGATGAGCATCACCCCTACGCAAGGGCGGTAGGCATCGAGATTGGTATCGTCTGACATGATGAGGTTCTCACGACCAGCGTAGTCGCTGCAAAGTGGGCAATGGCATGAATGGCGGCAAGGGTGTTGGTAGTATTCTAGCCGCTGAGGCTCAACCACCAGCGATTTGGGGCAGTACCTGGACAGAGCTATCAGGCTCAATCGGCTGAATCAGTGTTTCTTGGTAGATTTGGCCGTCGATAGCGACGGCCAATCCGTCTTCTAGGTGTGGAGCGAGTTCTGGGAACTGCTCGCCAAGGCGCGCAAAAAGCTGGCGGATTGTGTTTGCCTCGACTTCCAGCTCGGTCACTCCGCCAGTGTACTGGCGGAGGTTTCCGATGAGTGTAACGTGCGCCATAGGCTTTATGCCTCAATTAGATCTTGAGGTTTGGATCGCCAGCTTCGCTTGCTGCCACAACGTTTCCAGTTCCTTGATGCTGCTGTCTTGAAGGTTCCCTCCCAGGGCGGCTTCCACACGAGAGAAACGATCGAGAAAGCGCTGGTTGGTGCCCGCGAGGCCTGCTTCCGGCTGGATGTCACACCAGCGAGCCACATT
>PKCQ01000661.1 GCA_002862265.1 Planctomycetaceae bacterium
GATCTCGGAAATCAACCGTGAAGCCAGAAGTGGAGGGTGCAACTGGGAATGGAGAGACTGGCGGGATTGATCTGCAGGATGATAATTCTACACCCCCAGGGAGCCCAGTGCGGGATGCGTCACCAGAGAAGCCAGCAGTGGCTACGCCGAACACGAAGAAGCCGGCACTGTTGAAGCAAAGAAGTTGGGACGCACAGGGGTGTGGTGGGTCGTCAGCTTCGCGCCGGTCGGACAAAACAAAGTAGACGTACACAAGAGAGACCATGAAGGGCCACACATCCTCGCGGCCCTGCTCCGCTTGTTGCGAGAGAGCCTGGATACTGTTTTGAGTTCGATCAGAGAGTTGGCCGATGCTCTCTTCGGTTTGACGCGTAATTTCACGTAGGCTTTCACCCGTTTGTTGTGCTAGTCCAGTAAGCGACTCTCTCAGAGTACCTACTTGATTGCAGATTTCATCTCGCCACTGGGTATCGTTTGTGCTGAAAGAAACATGACGGTTCTCCAGCTCTAGGATCGACCTGGCGACCTTTTGCACTTGGCCATGCAATTCGTCAAAGGCTGCCGACTGCTCCGGAGCGGGAACTATTGTGTCTTGGTTCTCTTCGTTTTGGACAATCCGCTCGATCGCGCCGAGCTGATTGGTGATGTCGATCAGCCGTTCCCCAAAAACCTCCAGCACTACAGATTGCTCAGAAGCAAATTCTTGTAGGCGGCTATTAATGTTTTGGTCGCTTGCCTTCAGGAATTCGTTCAAGTCGAGATGGGCGTCATGCTCTTGTGTTTCAGAGGGCGAGACAGGAGTGCCCTCGTTGTATCGCCGAAGAAGTTCTCTCTGCTGTTCAACTTGTGTGCGCAGCTCGGCAATGGGTTCGAGCACGTTCTGGATTTGGCACTCAAGTGGTTCTATCGCGGACTGCAACAACTTCGCAACCCACAGCGAACCTTCATTTACATCGGCGGATGATTGCCTTGCGATAGTCTTTGGAAGACTCGGGACAGCTTCCTTAGTATCCGCCGCTTGACCGCGGGATTGCAGGGAAAACGGTCGCGCCAAAGTAAACTTCAGACGCTGCTGCTCCTCAGGTGTCTGCTTTTGAGTTGACGGGGGGGGCTCTAACTCGAATCGGTGTCCTGCAAGTTCGAAATAATTTTGAGATCCACTCAGCAATGCCTCTGTGACGGCGTTTCCGCCACGTGTGACTTGGGGAGCTAAAGCGCGGACGAAGGTCTGGCGCGCGCCGATAACCAAAAGAGCGTGGAACGGCGCGATGCCAGGAAGGGTACAGCGCACCGCGCAGCTGATTGAACTTCCCAATGTACACTTGGTGTTCTTGACGAGCCATTGTTGGACAACTTGGCCCGCTTCGTTTCGCACGAGCAAGCTTGCAGTTGGAGCTGCAGTTTTGGTAGGAACAACTTGTGGAAAACTAGGTGAGGTTTGAGTAGCCGACGTCATGCCGATAAGACTCCATTCACACTCGGGCGGCGGGCGATGCTAGCAATAAGTTGCTTGACGCGCAAAACACGCGCGTAAAACGCCCCGAAGTGTATTCATCCAAGGAGTGTATCGGCTTGGCTGACGACAGAATTGTGTCCATCCGATTTAAAGCAATTCACTGCGGCCAACTGTGAGCGCATGCTATCGGATGTGACGATTACAGCATCCGCGGACAACAGGAGATAAACGCAGGCTCACGATGTTGCGGCGATATCCATCCGTACTGAGGATTCCGATAAGGCAATTCCTCGCGCCGTTTTATGGAATAGTAGTATGTTAGGAAAACTAAGAAGCCTGTCCTTGAGCCTTGCCGAAGAACCGAGGTTGCCTAAGAAGCTGTCGCAATGGGTACAGTTTGGCGGGCAGGAGGTTCGCGACTTCTGGGATCGCCATCCGGAGCTTAGGAATAAGGAGTGGGTGGAGTGCGACTACTCCGAAGTTGCAGCAGCGCTAGTGGGCTTGCAGTTGAGTCATCCTGCACGGCAAAAGACTTTCTTGGAATGGGGCTGCGGATTTGGGGTCGTTGCTGGAACGGCAAGTTTGCTGGGCTTCGACGCCGTAGGAATAGAATCCGAGTATTTCTTGGTGAAGGAGGCCGTTCGAATTGCGGTCGCGTATGGGGTAAAAAACGCGGAGTTCTGGGAAGGTAACTTTTTGCCTACTGGCGCTGAGCAATTCGCAGAAGAAGAAGATCCACGCGTGGCCCTCAAGTCAGAAGCAAAATCCGCTTATGCGAAGTACGGTCGTGACATTGCGGAGTTCGGGACCGTCTTTGCCTATCCGTGGCCTGGTGAAGAACACTTTCTGAAATCCGTGTTTCGAAATTATGCAGCAGCAGACGCCCGTTTGGTACTTTACCGGGGCCCGTTTCAGATCGAGATCTACGAAAAGTTGCCTACCGAGAGTCGCTAGCGGTGGAAGTTACCAATTCGTTCCCGATGAATATTAGTTCTTTTGGGCCACCATTGACGTTGGATCGACCGTCAAGGAAGCGGGTCCCCTCAGGCACACCAGCCGATTTGAGTTCAAACGCATCGGCTGGGATCGGCACGTTTGCTTGGAACTGGGAGTATTCGACGGTTAACTTGCGAGCCTCTTGAGTTCCAGTCCCGGTTGCATTGTCGGCATAGGTAACGACATTTGCATAGCGTTGAACAAAAGGAACTCCACCTGATTTTTCCCATCGCAAAAAGTAATCGCGAAAGGGCTGTGCTTCTCCAGTTCGGTAGCTACTGACTCGTCGCAGATCGTAATCACTTTCATCCAGCAATGTGAATTTCATGTGATAAGTGTTTTTTGTAAGAACGCCGCGAAGGCCGCCGCCGGCAAGACTTGTAAATTTCAAATTGCGTTCATCCATATTGGTGAACTGGAGCGCTTCATTCCAAATGGATATGGGGTCTTCAAAAGGCATCCCTGCCGAACGCATGACGTTCATCTTCTTGAAGCCGAACAGGATGGTTCCGCGGACCTCTTTTTGATGGCTCTTCAGCAGTGGCAAAACGGTTTCAAGCGAGATGACTTTTTGACCATCGAACAAAATTGTCTGCTTGGCAACCCGCGAGCGAACCCATTTCTGAAAGTGGCCTGGCTGTTCATCGCCATTTCGCAGGTTCTCCTGCAGCCTTTCGTTATAAGCTAAATCGATGCGAAACTTTGGGCTCTGGTAGACGACTTGGAACTCCGCATCGATGATATGCATGGGGTCCAATTCGTTTGTCTTGCCCACCGTGTACTGCAGCCTCCCCGCCGCACGAGCCGACTTCAGCTGGTCGCCGACTCGAGACCGACTATCCTTGAGCTGTTCGATCTGTTCCTTGACAGACAGCTTTTGTGCGACGCAAGAATGTCGCGAGCCAATGAGCACCACAAGGCAGCATAGGACTGTTTGCCACCGGAGTGGAAAGTCAGAGCGTTTACGATTCGAAAGACTCAAGGGAACGTAGGCGAGGGCAATCGAGGAAGGCGTGGGGCTGGGCTAAGAAATGAAGAAGCCAGGTGGTTGACGGAGCTCTATTCTAGTCCAAATCGCTCTGCCTAGACCATGCTGTCTTGAGTACTTGGCAAGTAGATTAGTTTTCAAACCGAGTCGACTTTTCATCCTGAAAAAGCCGTAGTCTGCGTTCGGCGTAGCAAGAGACTGCTACCGCGGCCGAACGCTCGGGCCAAACATGGCGAGGTCCGAAAATCTTACAATGCGGCCGCTTCTTTGAGCGGCCGGGAGCTATTTCAGCGGTCAGACTTAGAGAAGAGTCTCAAGCAGCAGACGGAGCTTTCTTAGTTCGCCGCGTTGCTCGAAACTGGGGTCCGGTGAGACATGCACACTCAATGCATGGTTGTAGCCCACCGCACCGAGTTGACTGACGATCTTCGCATAATCGATCTCGCCCTGCCCGACTCGAACTTGCAGCTGATCCTTTTTGGAATCTCGCAAGTGGCAATGGAAGACGTACTCCATGATCTTGTCGAGTTTTTTGTTCGAATGTGGGCCGCAGTAGTAATGACTTGGGTCCAGCGTGAGTCCAAGGCCCTTGACGTTGTCGCAAAGGACTTTGACCGTGTCGGGATCTTCACTCAAGCGACCAATTTGGCTCTTCATGGCCACGCGGACACCTTCAGCTTCGGCGCAATCGACCAGTCGCTGGAGACGCTCGACTTCTTCGTTGAAGGGAGTGCCAAGTTCGGCTGAGGGCACGATCAACGTAACGACTTTAGTAGCCTTGCCAAGGCGGCAGATTGCATCGAACTGTTCGAAGTATTCTTCGCCCTGTGCCTCGATGCGGACATCGTAGCTGCAAACGTCGAGACGGTGGCTTCGGACTGCGAGTTGGAAAGCATCTTGGAAGTTCTCATCAATCCTGCTCGGACTGAGGACCGTACCATCTTCACGCAGGACGATCTCAACGGTAGTGAATTCGAGATCGATAAGAGAGCTGACCACATCTGGCATGATTTGGTCGGGGATACAATCCGTCGATACGGCTACGTACACTGCTGAACTCCTCTCAGCGTCGAGAATTCTGGAAGCTAGACCAGTTGCTAATCATTGCGAAGGATAGGGGGCGAGAGCGTTCGAGGAAATCCCAAACTGCGTAAGTTCTCCCACATCGCGGCTTTCTGGCAAAGAAGACGGAATGAAGCTGCTAGTCCACCGCTAGCTTAGGCAGGTTAGGTATTGTGGGATCTGAGGGAGAAGTCTCGTGCTCGTTTGGAGCAGAGCTTCAAGCACCGCTGCGATGAGAACGAGAACAACTCTGCTTGAGTGGGGAGAGTACCCCTAGACCAGTCCAGAAAGAACTCCGTCCCCGCAGAAGTCAGGATTTCCGTAGCTCTCAGCCGGATGCCCCATCGCTTCGCAGAAACTCATCAGCAATCGATTATGCGGTACACGCCCAAAGTCGTGAGCTTGGCCAGTCTTAAAGCCCAGCCCGCCGCCGACCAATATGAACGGAATGTTGTCGCGTGTGTGAGAATTGCCTTTGCCAAGCTCGTTGGTCCAAACGATCGTCGTGTTGTCCAGCATCGAGCCTTCACCGCCTGGCTCAGGTGTGTCGGCCAAACGTTTGGCCAGGTAAGCAACTTGTTCGCAGTACCATGTATTGATGCGGATCAGCTTCTCGTATGCCTCTTCGTTCTTGTCTGGTTCGTGAGACAAAGTATGGTGCCCTTCATCGATTCCCAGCCAACGCATCCGAGGCTGTCCGACGCTGTTGGTGATCTGGAACGTGGCGATGCGGGCAAAGTCCGCTTTGAAGCTCTGCAACATCATGTCCATTTGCATGCGAGCGATCATCGGGATGTTGTCGTTTTCCTGCTCAATGTTTGGCGGCAACTCAGGTGTGGCGTGGCCCACGTCTTTACTTTCCGGCTCAACTGATTGTGCAGTCTTTACTTCTACGGCCAGCTGCTTTTCCAAGCCGCGAACCATCTCGACGTGTTCTTGCAGCAAGCCGCGATCTTCCTTACTCAGCTTCTTTTCGACTCGGCGGAAGTCTTCGGTCAAGTCATCGAGGACACTTGCGAGCAGTGCGCGATTCTTGGTCTGACCATAGAGCTTGTCGAACATCTTGTAAGGATTGTCGATCGGGGCAACCGGCTGATTTGCTCCGGCATACGACATCCGCGTCCAAGTGTCGGCGCGATCTGGAACCATCACACCGAACTCAAGTGAGCCGAAACGGGTTTGTGTCGCCGCATGTGCCTGAAGTTTGTTCTTCAAGTATTGGTCGACTGAGATTCCCATCGACCAACCAGCCGGCGTATCTGAACCGCCTTGGATATCACCAGGGAACAACTCGATGCCAGTCAACAAACAGCCGATCCCACGCATGTGTCCGTCGCCGTCACCACGGATCTGATTGCAAACGCCGTGAAGTGGCAAAACGTGAGACCGAACGCTCTCAAGTGGTTTGAGAATGCGTTTGAGTTCGAATTCAGGACCTTGAGTTTCTGGCCAAAAGTGCTTCGGGATGACGCCGTTCGGGCTGAAAACGAAGACCAACCGTTGCTTGCGCCGGGCTGCAGCGGCTTGGGCGAAGCTCGGAAGATTCATTAGAAACAGGGCGGCGGAGGAACTGACACCCAGGTCGCGCATGAATCGGCGTCGGTCTAGAAGTGAACTCATCGTCTTAGCTCTCTTTCTCGTTTTCCTGCGTAATAGGTCTGACCGGTTCCGTCGAGATCACTGCGATTTCCACCAAGAGTTTCTTGATGTTGCAGTCCTGCTCGCGAAATATTCCGACCAGTTTATCTAGTGTATCGGCACCGTAGGCTGCGGGGGGTTGCTTTACAAAGTGCTGAAATGCACGTGAAACAAAGGCTCGCCGCGCATCATCGCTGTTTGCCAGATATTCTGCCAGTTCGATGGAATCGCTAAAGTTTATCTCACTTCCGGCTCGGTCGATATACGAGCCTGAAGTATCGATGACCTTGTCCCCCTCTTTATCACGGAATCGTCCCACCGCATCGAAGTCCTCCAAGGTGAACCCTAGGCTGTTGATCTTCTGGTGGCAGACTTGGCAGGATACTGAACTAGTCTGCAAAGCCACTCTCTCGCGAGTGGTCAAATCGGGATGCAGATCGGGGCTGAGTGGCGTAAATGCCTCGGCTGGCGGCCGCAGTGTGCGTCCCAGCAGAAATCGCATCACGAACACTCCACGGTGAATCGGGGATGTCGAGTCGTGATAGGCTAGACCACTCAATATGTAAGGATGATGTAATACGCCGAGAGGCTGTTCCGATTCGGCGGTGAGTTGCATCGACGTGCCGTCGTGGGCCGAGTCTTTCTCGTGGTTGACTTCCCATACGCCGCCAAAGTACTCACCGATGCGATGGTTAGTAAAAGACTTGCGGGACAGGTAAAGTTGGCGATAGTCGCTCTTCTCTGACCACACGACGTCATCAAGAAACTTGTCCAAGGAATGTCGAAGGTCGCTCACCAAGGCTTCGTCGTATCCAGGGAAGCTCTCCGCTTCTTTACTGATGTCGCTGATGTGCTCCAAGTTTAGCCAGCTATGCAGGAATTGTCGCATCTTGGCCCGAACGCGATGATCTTCGACAAACTTCTCGGCATAGGACCGGATGGTTGCCTCCGAATTGAACTTGTCGCGTGCTGATTCAGTTCGCATCCAACCTTCGATCGGCAGGGAGTCGAAGAGCACAAGAGACAAACGGTTTGCGACGCGACGCGAAACGCTCTCCCCCACATCGGCAGTCGGATACAAGAATCCAGCAGACTTCAGCGAGACCAGGCAAACTCGTTTCACAGCCAAAGCATTGTCGGGCTCAGCGGCAAGCTGCCGTTGGATGAACAATTCACGTTGTTGATCCGTCAGTTCGTGCCGCAACGCCACCTCGACAATTTCCTCTAGGAACTGTGCTAACAACTTGCGTTTGTCCGGCTCCTTGTGATTACGTCGCTGGTAGTCCGGCCATAACTCCTCGTAAATGGTTTCAGCGAATTCCAGAGCAGCTGCTGTGGTGGATTCGTCCCAATCGTGGCTTACAGCGATGCCACGTTCGTAGCCGTAGCTGCGGTCATCAGGTGGCAAGTCGGTTTGCAAGGCAAAGGTTGGCGGGTTCCAGCCGGCTAGCAAGTTTTCTTTAGGCACCACGACTTCGCGGCCGTTAGGCGGCACCCACTGAAATGAGAAATTAGCTGGGGGCAACTCTGTCTTGCGTTTTCGCTGACGGAACTTGACAGAGAAAGGATAGACTCGACCGCCCGTCAGCATCAAAGATCGACGGAACTCAGTCTTTTCACCGGATTGCACGTGATTGTTGATGAACTCTCGATCGTCGGCACCAAAGTAGAACAAGAACGAACAGCTGCTCTTCACCACGATTTCGTATCGTCCAGTTTCGCGAACCAATAGTCCACCGTCCCACAGGATCGAAAATTCCTCAGCCTTCACTCCTTCTACTGGTGCTTCACGGCCAAAGTCAAAATCCAGGATTGAGTCGACGCGTTCGAGTTTTCGCTTTTTCCTATCCCAACGATCACCATCAAAGTACTGAGCTTTGACTCCAAATTCCAATTCGCTTTCCGGCTTCGGAGCTGGCGTACTGTCAAAGCAAAGAAATAGGTCTGCCAAGCTCTGGCGCAATTGGCTGTTCGTGAGACGCGCCATTTCGATTCGTGGCGGACGGTTGCGAACTCGAGCCGCCTCGCTGTAAAACGAATAGTGCACATAGCTTGCTACCGCAAGAGCGTCTTCTGCCACGCATAATTCAGGTTCGCCTTCCGGCATCGTGTCCGAGATACGCTTGGCAAGTTGCCGGATGGAATCGTCACCTGCTAACGCCGTTTCGTATACACCTTCAACTCCTTCGCCACGCTGACCATGGCAATCCACGCAAGAATCAGCATACAGCCGCCTTCCGGCGGCACGCAGCTCCGCTTCACTTTTTTTACCTGATGACGCATCTTGTGCGTACATAGTTGGTGAGACAAAGATTGCGGCAGCTGCCAGCAATACGGCTAATTCAATCCGCATGGAGCGCACTTTGAACGATCCTCGATGCTTCGACTAATGCTCGCCATCGGGCAAAGCAGGAAAGTTTTCATTTTGCCCAACAAGCGGGGCTGCTGAAACTTGGGAGGTGGGCCGAAGGCAGATGATGCTGCGAAACTTCCACCCTCTGTCCGTTCAGTATAGTTGTCCGGCCAGCGATCCGCCACGCGTCTTCCTGTAGTGGATTTCGCGAGAAATCCTGGCGTGAGTGTGCAAAACGCTGGCCAGCGGTGGATTCTGGGGAATCCCACTACGAGGATTAATGTCTAAAGTTTAAGTTGTTGGATAAACCATTGCCTATACATTTGGGAATGGAGCCAGGTACGACACGACTCACATCTAGATCAGCGATGGCCAAGAAGAAAACGAAAT
>PKCQ01000662.1 GCA_002862265.1 Planctomycetaceae bacterium
AAAAATTACAAAAGTCACACCTTTTTTTTCGCCCCCGGCCTCGAGAGCGTGCGTCACGCAAGCGGCGCATGGGGCGCATGGGGCGGCTATCGGTCGGACAAAGCTGTACAAGCTTCTATCGGGCGAATGAGCAGGGTTCAAGTTGGCCCCCGTCGTAAACAAGATCGACGCGACGAAGGGTTCACAGCCCCCGCTCCAGCTGACTGGCGATTGCTAGAAAATGAACCAGATACCGATTTCTCGCTGAAGCAGAATGCGGTCTGGACGCAGCAAATCGTCGACACCTGGCAGCCGCGTAGCGACTCGGCTGCAACCGAGATTCCGCTTACGATCAATGGCGAAGACCAAGCTGGGGAGGGCGCTGCGTTTGAGTCGGCAGATCCATCCCGACCTGGAGTTGTAGCTGCCAAGTATACTCAAGCAAGCGAATCGCAAATCAAAGCATCACTTGAGTGCGCCGTTTCCGATTCAAGTGGTTGGCAACGGCGCGGCGCGGAGGCACGCTACGAGTTGTTGCGGAAAGTGGCGGAAGAGATCCGTCGCCGTCGTGGTGATCTTTTGGGCGCTGCTATGGCGGATGCTGGGAAGATCGCAACGGAAAGTGATCCGGAGATTTCAGAGGCAGTGGACTTTGTTGAGTTCTATGCCAAGACTGCACTCGAGTTGCAGCAAGAGCAGCGGTTCGGAGCCAAGCCCGTTGGCACGGTGATTGTCGTTAGTCCTTGGAATTTTCCAATTGCAATTCCTTGCGGTGGGATCTCGGCAGCGCTGGCAGCCGGCAATACAGTCATTCTCAAGCCGGCGTCGGACACGGTCTTGCCTGCTCGTGTTCTCTGCGAGTGTTTCTGGGATGCTGGCGTGCCGCGTGAAGCGCTGCAGTTGGTGGCTTGCAGTGGTCGTGCTGCGGGAGAGTTCCTGCTGGCGGACGAGCGTGTGCAAACTGTCGTTCTGACTGGAGGCACTGAGACCGCCCAGCGTATCTTGGCTTCGCGCCCAAATTTGCATTTGCTGGCTGAAACGGGAGGAAAGAATGCGACGATCGTATCGAGCTTGAGCGATCGTGACTTGGCGATCAAGAATGTTTTGCACTCTGCGTTTTCTCATTCAGGGCAAAAGTGCAGTGCGACGAGTCTGTTGATCCTCGAGCAAGAGGTTTACGAGGACAAAGACTTCAGGGGATCGCTGGAAGACGCGATTCAGAGTCTTACGGTCGGCTCGGCCTGGGATCTCAAGACCAAGATGGGACCCCTCATTCGACCTCCTCAGGGTGATTTGGCTCGTGGTTTGACAGAGCTGGAGCCCGGTGAATCCTGGGCGGTGATGGCTCGCGACTTGCAAGACAATCCTTGCTTGTACTCACCGGGACTCAAGTGGGATGTTGCACCCGGTAGCTTCACGCACTTGACCGAGTTGTTTGGCCCTGTGCTCGGTGTGATGCCATATCGTGATTTGAACTTTGCGATTGATCTTGTGCACCAAACAGGCTTTGGCTTAACCAGTGGTTTCGAGAGTCTCGACGATCGCGAGCAAGAGATTTGGACCTCTCGGCTGCAGGCAGGGAATCTCTACGTCAATCGTCCCACGACTGGCGCAATCGTTTTGCGTCAGCCATTCGGCGGCATGGGCAAGAGTGCCTTTGGTCCGGGCATCAAGGCTGGTGGTCCCAACTATGTTGTGCCTTTGATGGACTTTGGGACGCTCGATGATTCCCAGATTGACGAGAGTGCAACGCCACGTGCACCTGAGAACGCCGCCTTGTCGGCATTCTGGCAGCGCTTGGCGACGATGCGGACCGAAGCATCACAGCAGGCTCGCGAGTGGCTTGGTCAGGAAGGTTGGCTGCGACTGCAAGATGCGATCTCTAGCTACGACACGTTTGCGGCAGAGGAGATTCACCTGTCGCACGATACGTTGAAGTTGGTGGGGCAAGACAATATTCGACGCTACCAGCCAATGACGCACCTCCGCATCCGCGTCACTGAAAGCGATTCGTTGCTTGGTATCCTGGCTCGCTCAGCGGCAGTGATTGCGGTGGGCGGTCGCGCGACGGTTAGCGCACCAACCGGAGTACACGCCGAGTGGCTGAAGGTGCTTGAGAAACTCACTCAAGACTGGGCAGCAGATATCGAGTTCTTAGAGGAGAGCGATGAAGAGCTGATTGCCGCAATTCAGGATGAGCAAGTCGATCGCCTTCGGTATTCAGGAGGCTCCCCGGTGCCGCTTGACGTCCGCAAGGCTGCTGACGACCAATTTGTATACGTCGCTGATCGGCCGATCAGTCCCGAAGGCCGTCTGGAATTGCTTTGGTACGTCCGCGAGCAAAGTCTTTGCGTTGATTATCACCGCTATGGCAATCTCGGCTTCCGCGCAGACGAAGAGCGTATGGAAGTCCAATAACCTGTAGGCGGATGACGAGCGCAGCGGTATTGCGCTACGACCTCTGCTTGCGGAGTGTCGGCCACGACCTGCTACGCGTGTGCCCGGGTCCGGGGAGATGCTTTATTCCTCGATTCCCCGTCGCCGCAGCAGAAGTTCTCCTTCAGCGAGCCAGAGCAAGACCGCGTCCAGGACGGGTAAACTAATGATTTAGCAACCACGAGCCGAAACTTGAGGCTATCGGCGCAAAAAAAGTCGATGAGAACTCACTCTTGATACAATAGCATCAGCAGAGAAGAAGATTCTAGCCCGCTCTGATCCCACCTAAGCTGCTCGCCTTTCCCATACAAGCCATATGCTGCGTTTCCTACTTGCCGTCTGCCTGTTCTGCGTCGTTTCAAAGACTCAAGCTGGCGACGCCGTTATGCTGCCGAATGACGTCCAGGAAATCTTGAAGCGGAACTGCAATCACTGTCATGGAACGAACGATCCAGAAGGCGAAGTGCGACTCGACACGATTCTCGATCTCGATCTGAACGCACAACTCGATTTACTCAATCGCGCTCAAGAACAACTTTTCTTAAAGCGAATGCCGCCCGAAGAGGAAGAACAGCCAACAGCTTCGGAGAATGAGCGACTTCGAGCTTGGGTTTCTAGCGAACTCGCCAAGCACGATGCATTGTCGTTTGAGAAAAAATTGCAGAAACCAGAGTACGGAAACTATGTAGACCACGAAAAACTGTTCTCAGGCGAATACCTGGATTTGCCGGGATTTACTTAGAATCGCCGCTGGCTGATTAGCGAATACATCTTTAACGCGAAGTTTCAGCGGATCTTACAAGGCAACACACGCGCGCGGCGACAGGGAAAGAACGTGCCTGTGTACGGCAGCCATCGGTTTCGTAGCTTGAGCTTGACCAACCCATTCTTGCTACCGACTCGATCGGGTGTGCGCTATTACGCCGACACCGACCTCAGCGGCGGACATCTTTCGAGCATGTTGACCAATGCGCAAAAGGCTTCGGAGTACATCACGGACTACTTGGTGAAGCGAAACCCAAAGTACCTGCCTGCGGTCCGCGAAATCATGGCTTTGGAGGACGAGCAGAATGCCAAGCTCGCGGCTCGACGCGAACTAATGAAGCATTTTATCGCAAAGATCTGCGACGAGTTTTACGGGGAAGAAGAGAATCTTGCGCTGCTGCCTCAATTCGCCGCTGTGAAGCTCAAGGAAGTCAAATCGCTTGAGGAGGGTGAGACTTACAAGAAAGCACCAACTCATGTTGCGATGAATATGCTGAAAAACCTGAAAGGCGAAAATACGGTTTTTCAGACGTTGATAGATCCAGAGTATCAGGACTTCGATGACCAGGCGTTTCGCGAGCACTGCGAGCAATCCTGGTTCTACTTTGGCGACCACGAGCGCGATATTCAAGGAAGGATGACCATCCTGCGGGACTACATGCCCGAGATCCGAGATCAGCTAGAAAAGAATCGCCGCAAGTACAAGTTGTTGGAGTTCAAGCCGTTGGCTCCGGAGGAAATGGCCGCGATTGAAGCTGGTATTCGACAGCACCGCAAGCCAGGAGATCGCTACGCACAGATCATCGAGAAGTGCATAGCCAAGTGGGAGAAAGATTTTGCAAAACAGCGACTCGTGGCAGGTCCGCCTTCAGACGAACTCATCGCGAAGCTCGTCGATCAGCTAAGTCTCCTGATCCTCGAGCGTTCACCCAATGTCGACGAAGCGGACGAGTATCTTTCTGTTGCGAAAGGATACATCACCAAGCTTGGGAATCTGAAGGCGATTCAAAAGCTGATTCAAACTCTGATGCTATCCAGCGAGTTTGTGTATCGACAGGAGTTTGGCAGCGGCGCTGCCGACCATTATGGAAGACGTATGCTGTCGCCGCGAGATGCCGCTTATGCAATTGCCTATGCGCTCACGGATCAGAGTCCTGATGCCGAGTTAGTTCTTGCCGCAGAAAACAGCAAGCTCAACACGCGAGAAGACTACCTTCGTGAAGTCAAACGTATTCTGGCGAAGCGAGATGTCTTTTACTTGATCGATCCGATCCTGGAGGACAAAAGCTATCCTGACAACACAACCGACACGGCGATTCGTAAGTTGCGATTTGTGCGAGAGTTTTTCGGCTATCCCAAAGCTATCACAATCTTCAAGGACGAAAAACGTTTTGGCGGCGATCGTATTGGAAACGCAACGGCACGATTGCTGAACGAGACAGATCGACTGGTTGAGCACATCCTAGAGCATGACGTAAACGTTTTCGAAGAATTGTTGACGACGGAAGAGTATTACGTCTACCACGATGGTGACAATGAACGCATGCAGGCGGCTTCGGATCGCATCAAAAGTATCTATGCACACTTCAGGGATCTGGATTGGCAGAACTTTAAGAAGGAAGATTTGCTCGATCACCGGGAATTCTTAAAGGAAGTCAAGATGCGCAGCGTGGATCCAGACAAGTTAGATGCACGCAATCGTCAAGGGAATACGATCCAGCTATTCAAAAAGTCGATGACGACGATCACTGCTCGGTTGAACAAAGGCCAGCAAGAGGCGGCGCCTTACGACCTCTATCGAGGTTACGGCAACGACTTCATGCGTGGTTATAACGTGGCCAAGTTCTTCAACTTCTCGCTCGACAACTGGGACTACGAAACTCTCCAGCCCGCCAAAGTCGTTCATCGAAAGGGACTGTTAACGCATCCAGCCTGGTTGATGGCTCACGCGCAGAATACAGAAACGGACCCGGTAATTCGAGGCAAATGGGTGCGTGAGAAATTACTCGCCGGAACGATTCCCGACGTGCCAATTACGGTGGATGCTAAGATTCCCGAAGATCATCACCGGACGTTGCGGGAACGACTAGCGAGTGCAACGGAGTCGGACTACTGTTGGAAATGCCATCAGCAGATGAATCCATTGGGCTAAGCCTTTGAGATTTACGATGACTTCGGACGTTTTCGTTTAGAAGAACCGCTCGAACATCCCGATAATTTGATCCAGGTGGGGCCTGAACAACGTGGCGACCATCTTTTGGACACGCGAGATACCTTCAAAACGCGCCCCGTGAATTCGAAGGGATTCTTGGAGGGAACCGGTAATCCGTTGTTGGACGGAGAGGTCCGCGATGCGATGGAGCTGGCCGAGCGTCTGGGCAAATCAAAGCGAGTGCGGCAATCGATTATTCGCCATGCGTTCCGTTATTTCATGGGACGCAATGAGACGCTCTCCGATTCAAGAACTCTCATAGACGCCGAGCAAGCTTACCTGGAGAGTGAAGGTAGCTTTGATGCAGTGATCGTTTCTCTGTTGACCTCTGATTCATTCATTTTTCGAAAAGCTGTCGAGGATTGATTGTGCTCAACCGCAAAGAATTTCTAAAGACATCTACACTTGGTTTGGGCGCGATGGCACTAGCACCGTCCTTCAACCAATCCTTTGCCGCCTCGAGCTCCTCAGAAGTGCCGAGACGATTTGTTTTCATTCGAAAGTCGAGCGGAATTCGTCCAGCTGAAATCGCTTTGCAGGATTTTTCTGACAGCGACAAGGCGCTGGACGAGCAGAAGCAAGCGTTGGAAGCTGACTTGCACAAGCATGAGTTGCCGAAATGGTTGCGTGGGTTGGATGAGCACAAAGAGCATATGACCATCTTGCAGGGGCTTTCTGCAAAGATGAGCGAAAATATTCACTGGTCATTTTCCTCCGTAATGGGCTGCTTCAAGTCAAATCGAAATACGCTGAGCGCCATCAAGCGGACGACGGTCGACTTCGAGCTTGCCAAGCTATTTCCTTCACCTTTCGGCCACGTTGAGCTTTCTTTCGCTGGCGGCCGTACAGGAATCGTGGACGGCTACTCGGCTCCAGCGCCTCAGACACGGAACTACTGTTACGCGGATCCAGAAACAGCCCTCAACGAACTTTTCAAATCCGTGCTCAATCCCGAAGCGGTCAACTCGGATAATGACATGCTGTCCTTCCTGCAGAGCAAGGAAGGAATGCAGCTCAGCGGCATCAAGGGCCACGAGAAACGACGACAAGAGATGCAGGTCGATTTAATCGATGCCATTCGTCGCCGGAACGCGAAGCTGATCAAGATGGCCGGTTCGCTGGCCGATTTTTTGCCCGAGATTGATCCTGTACATGCAGGCGGTGGCCCCACGGCGAGCACACCTGAGAAGCAAGCTGCCATGACGGACGTGCTCATCGCGGCGCTGAAGTCAGGGCTGACCAACGTGGTGACTTACACGATCGACGATCTAGGTACACCCATCACTGGACTTCCTGGGAACGAAACCGATCGCGTTGGGATCCATCCGTTGGGACATGACGAGGCTTTTGGCGGAGTGCCGGCCTGGAAGACTCGGGAGCAGATTCGGATCAGCCATGTGAATCAGATTGCGGCGATCGTCAAGGAGCTCAAGCATACTCCTGAGGCTGGTGGCACGATGTTTGACAATACTATGATCATGTACTTTCCTGAGAATGGCGAGACGCATCATGGTGTCGGCAAGGAGTCGCCTTTCCTAATCATGGCTGGCGACAACTGCAAACTGAATTGCGCAGGTCGCTATATTCGGTTGCCTTACCTTGGAACCGACGGCCATAAGACGCTGGGCAACTGGTACACCACTTTGCTTAACGCTCACGGGAACCCTATCGAGCACTACGGTGATCTCGATCCCGAAATGTCGCGCAAAAAATTGCCTCAGACTGGCCCCATCGATCAGTTGATGAGCTGACCGTCTGACAGTTGGTTTCTTCATTGGGTGAATTTCCCCTCTTCTCATTCTCAGGGTTCAACCATGAGCAGCCTTGGCAAGCATTTTCTTTCTGCGGTATTGCTTCTCGTCTTTGGAATGCCGGCGTTATGGGCGGATGAGACGTTCAAGGTCCACGGGATCTTTCGCAGCAATATGGTATTGCAGCGTGATAAGCCCATCAGGATTTGGGGCTTCGCAAAGCCAGGGGACTCGGTAAAGGTTACCTTGGGTGACCTTGCAGAAGAGTCTCCCGCGATTGCATACGGAAATCCGTACGGGAATTGGTCCGTCATCTTCGATCCGCAGCCAGCCAATACTACAGGCCAATCCTTGGTGGTGGAGTGTGGCGACCAAAGGATTGAGATGTCCAACATCCTCATCGGCGATATCTGGGTAATGAATGGGCAGAGCAATATGGCGTTCGCGCTGAAGGCCGTTTATGAGGCCCATTTCGAAGCTTCAATGGCCAACATTCCATTAATGCGTCATATCCGAATCAACGCGGGCGCGGAATCGGAACATGAGGAGACCGACTTGGCCGACGAGTTCATCAATGGAAACTCGGCAGACAAGAACTGGCAGGTGGTAACGCCGGAGGTGGCATTGGAGATGGGCGCCATCGGATACTTTTTTGGTTCTCGGCTTCAGCGAAGTTTGCAAGTTCCTATTGGCATTATCGACAATGCGCGCGGCGGTGCCTCCTTGGAGAGCTTGGTGCCGCGCCACAAGTTTGCGGAGGATCCGCTGGCGGCCGAGTATCTGAAATGGGTGGATCAGCGGAACGCAGAGTTTAGTGAGGAAGATTTTCTTCAAGCTCAGATGGATCGTTGGCAACAAAATCACGACAAGTGGAAGGCTCAAGTTGCTGCGGATAAGGTGAAAGGGAAGCAGAGCAATCGTCGCGAGCCGAAGAAGCCCGACGGTAGTATTCGCACATGGTCAGTTCCTGGGCGAAGTCCCAGTGATGCAGCTTCATGCTACAACGGAATGTTTGGTGGCTTTAAAGGGCTTCGAATCAAGGGAGTTGCTTTTCATCAAGGTTTCAACAACGCGATGATGAACACGAGTTGCAAGCCAGATTTTTACCGCATACTGATGAAGCTCATGGTTGAAGGCTGGCGCGACGATTTTGACGATCCAGATTTTGACGAGGCACCACTGCCTGTCGCAATCATTGGGCTCTGTGCGGGTGGGAGAGCGCAGACAAGTCAGAATTTCGAGGAGCTTGGACTTTCGACTGCTGCGTACATTCGCGAGGCGCAGCGACTGGGGTTAGCAGACGTAGGTGATCCAGAGCATACTGCTTTCATACCCGCCTACGACCAGAAGATTCCACAGCTCCATACGAAGAAAAAGAAAGAGCTTGGACTGCGAACAGCGCGTTGGGCACTTAAGAGTGTTTATGACAATGAAGAGATCGTTTGGGACATAGCTCAGCTAGTCTCGGTTGCCATCGAAAGCGACCAAGTGACTTTGACCTTCGATAAGGCTGTACGTCCCGATGATTTCGGCTCTGAGATAGAAGGCTTCTCCATCGCGGACGACTCTGGGGTTTTCTACATGGCGAATGTTGTACCGGTGCAAACAAAAGACTGGACCTTGCAGAACAAACTGTCTACTCAGCTGGTAGGCAGTAGTCTCCAGAAATGCTCTAGCTGCAACACCGACACCAACAAAGTCCATGACGAAAGGCGCTGAGGACTCGCCCAC
>PKCQ01000147.1 GCA_002862265.1 Planctomycetaceae bacterium
GGGCCCGCACTGCGGCGGAGGTGCAGGCAGCGGCGATCGGCCTGAAGAAGAGAACGCGGTTGATTTCTTCGACTCCCAAGTGCGCGAAAAGATGCGACAGGGTGAAATCATCAAGACTGGTGATGTCTGGGGCCCAAACAAGAAGGGCGAAACTAAAGCAGAAGTTCAAGAAGCAGTTCTAAGTTCATTCTCCGAAGAGCCAGAACCGCTAGACGCAACGCCATTGCCGAAGATGCAGCGTGAGCATGCTTCATCTTACTTCCATGCAATTCGCGAAGGTAAATAGCCTAGCGTCGTTACTGTACCGATACAACGCTTAGCAACCAAAAGCGAGCTCTTTGCAAGTTCGCTCTTCTCTTACTTAGGCGAAAACAACTGTCTGGTTGGCCGATAGGATCGGCTTCGCGAAAGTCACGAGTCTACCTCAAACATTTGGTTTACCTGTGAGCACTAGTCCTTTCGAAACGGAGACGCAAATAGATGACAACTACGGAGACGGAGTTCAACGAGTCTCTGTAAGACCTTTTCAGCTGTTAAGTGAAGGCTGGGTACTGGTACAGCCGCAATACTGGCTCATGCTAGGAGTTTTGCTCACCGCGTCTTTTCTATCAGGTATCGTTCCGCTCGGGATAATTGCTGGGCCTTTGATGGTAGGGGTCTACTTTTGCTTCATCGACCTAGAGGCGGGTAAAACGGTTCCGTTCAACCGGTTGTTCCAAGGGTTTGATCGATTCACAGAGAGCTTTGTAGCTTTTCTAATTATGGTGGGTGCAACGTTACTTGTTTACGCAGTTACCGCAGTAGTGTTTGTATTGGCCTTTGTTGTCGGTGCAACTGGTGGCGAAGAAGCGTTACCAGCAGTTTTCATACTTATGGCTGGTGGCGCATTGCTTCTGACCTTTCTTATGCTCTTCATCCACCTTCCCTTCTTGTTCTGCTTCCAGCTAATCGCCGATCGCGGTGTCGATGGCCTTGAGTCGGTCAAGCTGAGTTTCAAGGGGGCGTGGCGAAACTCGCTGGGAATCCTTTGGTTTTCCATTGTGATTTGGTTCATTTCAGTCCTGAGCCTTCTCCTTTGCGGACTACCAATGATCCTCATGATGCCCATCTTCGTCGGAGCATTCTTCACACTCTACCGGCAGATTTACGGCATACCCATGGCCAATCCGATTTAGCCGGCGGGAGCAAATCTGGACCTAGAATCGCAGCTTGACCGGCTCAAGGAACATGCCTTCGCTTGCCCGGTCTTTTCGCCTGAGCGTGTTACCAGTTCCCAAAGAGTCGAAATGCATTCGCCGTAGTTTGTTCGGCCAATACGGACTTTGATACTCCGCGAAGTTCCGCTAAAAACTCGAGAGTGTACGCGACAAGTGCGGGATGATTCGGGCGTTTGCCTCGATGCGGTGCCGGTGTCAAATAGGGACTATCGGTCTCGACAAGGATTCGATCTTCCGGAATCTGCGCGGCGATCTCTTGGATTTCCTTCGCATTCTTAAAAGTCACCATCCCGGCGAAGCTGATGTACATACCGAGCTCAAGACAGCCGTCCGCCACCGCTTGTGGCCCAGTAAAGGAATGCATGACTCCGTTTACTGGACCAAGGCCTGCTTCTTCCATCAGGATCCCCAGCGTCTCCTCCGCGCACTCACGTGTGTGCACGACAACTGGAAGCGACGTTTCACGGCTCAATCGCAAGTGCCGTTTGAAATAGTCAACTTGTATCTCCCAGGGACAATCGTCCCAGTATTTGTCGAGTCCGGTCTCCCCCAGCGCGACGACGCCTTCCTCCCTGCACAATCCAACGATCTCCTCCCAATCACTTTCCTTGGCTTGACAGCAATTGTTGGGATGAATCCCTACGGCAGCTCTTAGTTCATCGTGTCTCGCAACCAGCTCGAGGCACTGTCGCGAATCTTCTAGTGTCGTCGCGATGGCTATAATCCTGCCAACCCCAGCCTCGCGTGCTTGCGTCAAGAAGGGTTGGAGCTCAGTCAAATTCTTATCAGTCAAATGCGCGTGAGTATCAACGATCATGTTTGCTAATTCAAATACAGAAAGAAGAGTGCCGGCATTATAGTAAACGGACACCGCTATCATCCGCAGCCTAATAGCTACTTCTAACCGATTAGCAAACGGACGGGATTTTCATCAGCGGATCGCAAAGGTCACTCAAGAGATCGTACAACATGAGCACCGACAAGGCAGTGAAGCTAGCTAGAAACTTCGATTCACTTGTACCATCGCCTCGGTGTCAAAGATACGATCATTCAGCAAAGGCACTGAAATACCCACACGAACCGAGAAACCACTGTTAATCTGAGCATGCAGCCCGTTGGTAAGATTCAAAATATTGCGAATAGGAATCTGATCTACAAAAACGTTCGGCGATCCGCCGAACGGATCAACCAGAAACGCGTCATCCTCACCAAGTGCTGTCGCGAGATGCAATTCTGATATCGCAGCCCAGCCAACAGCACTATCACTAGGCGTCACCAGCCAAACGCCACCCCCGATGTCAATCTGGAGCATCGGCGGAGGATTCACCTTAAACTCTTGCGTTGGTCCATTGTTCAAACTGGCGATCAGCCGATCGCCATTTGTCGCCATATCCAACTGAAAGAATGAGTTCACAAACCAAATATCATCCAACTGTCGCAAACAGCCCAGATAGGGTGTGATATGGACCGCACTCGGATCGAGAGTAAAACTCGCCGGACCAGAAGTCAAGCTCGTCGCACTCCAACGTGATCCCGTTGGCTTTTCAACCCGAACACCCGCAGCCACAACTCGGCGGTCATTCGCAATGAGAACGCGTTTGAAAATCACATCCAAATTCCCAAAACTACCTCCGGCATAAGCTGTGGTGGAATCTGAAGGGTCAAGGGCTCCAGCCATCGGCAAACGAAACTCCAGTGATGCCGCTCCATCCAGGAAAGTCTTCTCAAAACCCAGCACGAAACGGTCCAAGCTCACATTACTTGCCGGAAGCTGGAACGCATTGTGCATGTGATGATACGAAAACCAAATTCGATCCTGAGGGAGCGCGACATTATTTTCTGAAACTCGCATACCGCCGAAAGAAACAGCTGTCGGCGTATCAACCCCACGATCACCCTCATTATTACCATACGAATACCCGGGCGAGAAGTTGTCGAAAAGCAGCGAATAGCCAGGGCTTCTGAAATCGCCAAATATCTCAGGTGTATCTAGGAGATTTCGGTGAACGGCAGAGCGGAAGTATGAAGTCCGACTGGTTCCTTGGCTCGCCCCCAAGGAAAGTGCGATGGGACGTGCGTAATAGCTGGAGCGGGAAAGCAGATTTAGCCTATTGTTTCCGAGCGACGCCACATTTGGCCCCGATCGCATTTCAGCACGAGATATTCGGGGCTGCATTTGCCGTGTAGGCGGCTGCCGCTGTTGATTCGCTCGCGACGCGGCGGTAGTCGGAGGCTTGGACCGTGCGGCGGTGCTTTCCTGATTCCCAGACTGCGTCGCTGGCCCTGTAGTCGCCTTCTCTTGGTTAAGCCGCGAAGTCAGAACCTGATCCGAAGGCGATGGTGCCAAGTCTTGGAGAACGAACCCCTCTTGTGCGACCACCATTGCCGGCAAAAGAACTGCGGAGATGAGCAGCAAACCACTAAACCGCAACCAGTTTTGCTCGCAAAAGCTCGCCAAGCCTGACATGCGCATCTTCCATGAAATGGGTTAGCAGGATACTCACTTCGTCCAACATAGTCATTTTCGACATTTCAAATGTACGCGTTGACAATCATCGATCTTGCAAGCCAAGAATAGTTAGAAGAGGGACTTGGATGACTCGTGACACTACAGCATTAAGGAGCCGGCGCTGCTCGGAGTGCTCGCAAGGCATTCCGCAACATCTCTAAATCGCTAGCATTTCGTTCGCTAGAAGAGATAAGATCGGGGCGACTCTCGTACGCCGCTATTGCCTCCTCCACTTTTGCCACCGCATCGGGATCCTCAAAACCTTGCGCTAGAAAAGCTTGATGCTTCAGGTAGTTCCACTTCAAAACAACCAAACTAGATGGGCCTTCAGCCGAAATTTCATCGCGCCAACCTTCATCCACTGAATCAGCTAGATTCTCGAAGTCACGAATGCGATCACGAGTCTGATCAAGATGCCCAACTGACAGCAGAGCGTCCAAGCCATTTTGGTATTCGCCAAGCAAGTCCAGTTGCAACTCAGAGTTTGGATCACGCAGTTTCGCCAACGCTCCAATATCCTTGAGAGCCCCTAGAATGCCATCGCGATACACCCTCCCCTGCTCCGACTTCGGGTTAAACCCCGACTGCTCTGCACTCAGTTCTGCTAAGCGAATGCGGGCTCTCACAAAATCCAGCCAAAGCCCTTGATCATCTTGAACTTCATGAGCGAGATCCCCCAAGGTACGCGACGCACTTTCCAGATAAGAGAGGCATTCGCCGAGCTCTCCTCCACTGAGAAAGACAAACGCCAGATTAAATTGTGCCCTGGCAAAATCTCGCTTCAGACGTAGTAGCATCATCGGATTGGCTTCCTCCATCGCCAAAGTCCGGATCTGCTGGGCATCCATCAGTCTTCCTTCTGCAATCGCAAGGACCTCATTGGCTTCTTCTCCCTGCTCGGCTATCGCTAGTAGTTGAGCTTGCCTCCGGTACAACACTCCTTCATTCATCACGGCATTCGCCAGTTTCCGTTTAGCCTCGAGAGACTCGGGTTTCAACGTGCTCCACTGCCGTCGCAACTCGGTACACCGCAGAAAACTTGTCGTAGCTGCATCAACATTGCCCGAACGAAACTCCTGTTTTCCCTTGAGCAAAAACATGTTCGATTCTGCAGCCAGCACCTCAGGTTTCTTCTTTCGGATTTCAGGCTGGATAATGTCCAATGCGGCTAGAGCTGAGTCTAAACTGGAATTAATTTCTTCCGGTGCAAGTTTCAATTCCGCATTCAAGTCAGCGATGGCCGATAACGCGATCGCATTGTCTACGACCAAAGTTTCATCATCTTGGAACACTGCGATCAAGGCTTCAAACCGCACCTTAGAGTCACGCAAGAACTGCAGCTTCAAGGGTTCGAGGCTGGGCATGTTGAATGCTGGCTCAGTGCTGAACTGTGCATACATTCCGTTAAAGCTAGACGAGAATGTGTCTCGCGCTTTTTCGGCCCGCACCCTCGCCTTCGCCTCTCTTTGGCGTGCTTCTGCTTCCTTGCCTAAGGCGACCGTCTCCTTCTCAAGTGCGATCTGCTCGTTCGCGAGTGCTTCTGCCGTGGTCCACCACGCGACTGAAATGCTGGCAATGGTGATGATGGCAGCAGTGACAGCCGTTGCTTGAGCGGCGGCAATGGCCTTGTTTCGCTTACACCACTTCACAAGCCGTTTCATCGGTCCCGCTGGACGCGACAAGATTGGCTTGCCTTCCAAGTACAGATGCAAATCTACTGCAAGTTCATCGGCGGTTTGGTATCGAGCCTCAGGTTCCTTTTCAAGGCACTTCACGCAGATCGTGTCGATATCATGATCGATCGCGGAATTGATCATTCGCGGCGCCACAGCATCGTCCGAGGTAACTTGACGCAAGGTCTCATGCATGTCTGCGGCTTTGAACGGCGGTTTGCCAGTGAGTAACTGATAGAGCGTTCCACCGAGCGAGTAAACGTCGGCGCGAGCGTCGATATTGGAGGAATTCTTGATTTGTTCTGGCGGCATGAAGGAAGGCGTGCCAAGCAGTTGCCCGGTTTGCGTCATGCCAGCATCATCTTCTAGGAATCGCGCGAGACCAAAGTCCGTCAACATGGCTCGATCGTTGGATGCATCCAACAGGATATTTCCTGGCTTGATGTCGCGGTGTAGCAAGCCTTTTTCGTGAGCTTGATGCAAAGCATTTGCTATCCCGTGAATGTACTTCGCAGCACGTTTGGGCAATAGCGGCTCCGCCTTAGACATACCACTAAGATCACCACCAGCAACCATTTGCATTGCAATGTAAGGTCGCTCTTCGTGAACGCCAACATCATAAATTGGAACGATGTGATCGTGGGTCACAGAAGCCGCTGTCAACGCCTCCGTTTGAAATCGCTGGACGAGCTGTGCCCTGCCCTGTGGGCTAACATGATCCAGCTCCGCGATTTTGACTGCGACCTCGCGTCCAGCGGCCTCCTGTCGAGCACGATAGACCGAGCCCATGCCGCCACGGCCCAAGACTTCTAGCAATTCATAGCTTCCAAAAAGCTGAGGGAATTCCACCCAGCTCTGAGCTTCTGCCCCACCGCGTGCAAATACAACTGTCTCTTTGTCGTAAACCTCAGTAAAGAGCGACTCGTCAATCGTCACTTCGGGGAATCGGCTCGCAAACTCACTAGGTTCGACCACGTACCCGGACTGAATCCGAACCAGAATTTCCTGTTCGACGAGACGCTGAATAACTTCAGAAGAATTGAGCTCAGGAAACTCACGGATGTAATCCTCGACACGCGTTTGCACCGTCGCTTGACCGGAAGTCACAGTTTGGTTGGGCTCGGAATACTGGCGATCGCTAGGCTTCCAGCGAAATTCCATGTCGATGCAAACCAGTTCTTCTAGCGTTCCAAGATAAGAGTTCTTGTCTGGCTTTGGCAGATAATCACGAATCGAAAGCGATTGACCGGCAAGCCAGTCAGATTCAAATCGCCTTCTCGCATATTCGTCGATCGTTTGCATGTTACCCATCAGAGCTGTGACTGGAGCCGCGGTTTTGGCAGGGATATATTAAGATACAAAAGGACTGCCTTAACCTGATCAAACCGGTCAGTGGTGCTCGCGATTTCTCGACTATTCCTGGGTTCTCCAGGTGGGATAAGCTTTTTCCTTGTCTGACTGTGATCCCCAATTGCCCTACAAGCTCGTCCTACACCGGAAGCGACGAACCAACCTACTGAGGAATCTCTACAGCACTGCCTAAGTCTACAGACTCTTGAGCCGCCAAGCACATCGCCACTGACCAGCGTCCATCCTCCGCGGAACAGTGCAGTGGATCGCCATCCAGAATCGCCTTCGCAAACACCTCCACTTGATCTTCGAGCTCGAAGAGCTCACCGGTCATTTTATCAATTGGAACAGTCGTTACGTTCCCACCATCAAACGCTCGCAATGAGAAGGTCGGATGCCGCGTGCGATCCATCGCGCCGCTCCAAGAAGCCCACAGGGCTCCCTTTGTCCCCGTGATTTTGATTGTCTGATGATGCTCAAACGCACAGAGTGTTTGTGTTACCACTGCGTAAGCAGGGCCTTCGAATTGCATGATCGCGCTGAAATTATCTTGCAACTCCGGATGATCCTTCTGACTAGAACTTGCATTTGCAAAGACCGTTGTTGGATTGCCACTAGCGGATAGATACCATCTCGCCAAATCAAAGAAGTGAATCGGTTCCTCGAGAATCCAGTTACCAACTCGATTGATGTCATACCGCCAGCCATCGGCACCCAGCCGGTAAGGATTCCGCGACAGCTCAACTAAAGCATAAAGTGGATCACCGATAAATCCGTCATCGATCATTTCCTTTGCCAAGCCCCACATCGACGACAATCGAAGCTCGTGACCAACCGCAAACAACCGTTCGTTTTTCTTTGCGGCCGAGATCATTTCATCGCACTCGGCGAGACTGATACCCATTGGCTTCTCAAGCAAAAGGTGTTGTCCGGATTCAAAAACTGCAGTAGCCACTTCACAATGCAGATGCGAAGGCACAGCCACGTCAACGCCATGCAACTGCTCTTTCTCAAGCATTGCTCTATAGTCGGAATAAACTTCGGCTTGCGGGAAAGCTGCTTTCGCCGCTGCAACGGATGCATCACTTCTCGCCGCAATTGCCACTAGATCGGCGCGCGTGCACTTCTCGATCGCATTGGCGTGGTGTTGGCCCCAGGCTCCGAATCCAACCAATCCCATTCTCGCCGTCGACATGTTTTATCTATCCAGAGAATATCGGTCAAAACGGAGATTCTACTCTTTGCCGTCCGTGTAGTGAAAGCTGACTGCAATGGGGGTGTGGCGGATTTGCGGTAAGGGAAGGTGGCTGGTGATGCAGATCCAAATGAATGACTTCTGAAATTGGCTCGTTCAGCCAAATCCACGTCGAAACGCAGTTCGGACTGCAGGCTCGATTCGATTTGAAGGTCCACGACTGCCGATAGCTGACAAGTTCGTTGTGCTGTCTTCCAGTGTGCTCTGGCGGCTGCCGCAGAGTTGAGCCGATGTTTGAGCTGCCATAGTTTCGCAGAAGACCAAATAGCATTCGCTCTCACATGGTTCGCCAGCCGGCGGTGAAAGCCGCTCGTCTTGTTGGGTGGTCCGCTGATGCTAGCGGTTTTCATGATGTCTACGCCCCGATGCTAGGATGGAGCCGCGACCATGATCAAGTTGTCAGCGAGTATATGGCTCCGGCGGAACGGAACATCGTCAAATCACAGCTAGGCACGGGCCCGGAACAAGCGGGTCCTTGCTGCAAGGTGACGGAAACCTATCTCCAATTTCAAGCCTCACGCTTCGTCGTGTACTGAGAATGGAGCCAAACAGTCGGGCAGATTACGCGGTAGCCCAGTATCTGGCCGCAGTTGGAAATCCAGCAATAGCGAATCAAATGATGATTCGGATTGCCCCGAACAATCGTAAGGGATACGGGCCGGGACACGCATGGCTGGCTGAGCAAAGAGTTGCTCAAACTACGGAGTTCACGAAGGAAGAGATTGAGACCCTTTTGAATGACCTTTCAGCCGCCTGCAGCTCAAGTCTAACGAGCGAAGCTCCTGTTCAAGCATATCAGAATGCATTGATTCTGCAGCGAATGTGTCGACACTGAAATAACTTCAAA
>PKCQ01000051.1 GCA_002862265.1 Planctomycetaceae bacterium
AATCTTAAACGATGAAATAGAAACCAAAGACAAAAAGAATTCGTAACGCCAACGATTCAAACAAACAGATTCATCCTTAACCGAATTCTCAATGAATTCCATTTGAATTGGATTTCCTGGAATGGACATTTCCATCATTGATTTTTTGACTGCCCCACTCTTCTTGGCTCAGGGTATTGGCCAGGATCCAAGTGCGACCGACCAACAAGACAGCTGGATTCCGCTCATCACAAACATTGGCATTGTGTTGGCAATCTTTGTCCTACCCTTTGTGGTAAGCCACTTTGTCGCCAAGGCAGTTCGCATGCCGGATCACGCATTCAAGCTGGGCGTGATGATTGCTGCTGTCACTGCTGGCCTGCTATTCTCCTGGAAGAATGATTTCCAGCTCCTGCTTGGCCCGGACATGAAGGGCGGGACGACGCTGGTTTACGACATCATTGAAACCGACGGTGAATTAGATGCCGGGGCCCTAGCTACTGCCCTTGGCGACCGGCTCAATCCCTCAGGCACTCAAGAGATCTCGATTCGCAAACGAGGCGAATCGCAAATCGAAATCACAGTTCCAAACGTCGATGAGTACGAACTCAAGCGAATCAAAGACATTATCGGTAAAGCCGGTCAGCTTCAGTTTCAAATTGTTGCCAACGGCTCCGACCACCGCGATGTAATTGAGCAAGCTCGGATTCAAGCGAAAACTTCTAAGTCGGACGAGATCATTGCCTCCGATAAGACTCCCCTGGGGCGATGGGTCACCGTGGGTCGCGAGTCGACGAAGGTGGAAGGGATTTACCCTCTCAAGACGCCTGTTCTAGGCGATATCCTGCGAAACACGGTTACAGGCGAACTTATTGAGCCGCCTCGAAGCTCGGATGGCAAGTACGCTCTCGAAAAGTGGATGAACGCCAACGGTATCCGCGACGTCGATGTGTTGATGTCTTACGGAATAGCAGGGACTCCTTATTCTGTCGTCTCAGGTGACGATTTAGCTTCAGCACAGACCAAGTTTGGTAATTCAGGCTACGAAGTGGAGTTTCGGCTTGGACCAACTGGCGCCAAAAAGATGCTCGATTTGACGGTTGCCAACCAACCTCGTCCTGATGGCTCGAAGCGACGCATGGCCATCATCATGGACGACCGAGTACTTTCGGCTCCAAACCTCAACTCGCCCATTAGTAACCAGGGTGTCATCCAAGGAAATTTCAAGCGGGAAGAAGTCGAATATCTGGTCACGATACTCCGAGCGGGACGCCTACCAGCAACACTCGATAAAGAGCCTGCCAGTGAATCTCGCGTTGGTGCCGGTCTTGGTGCGACTACGATTTCCAAGGGAACAAACGCTTCGATCTGGGCGATCGCAACTACCTTCGCTTGCATCTTGGTGTACTACCGCTTCTCAGGTGTGGTTGCGTCGCTCGCCTTGATAATCAACGGCATCCTGATTTTCGGAATCATGATTTTCATCAGCCAACCGCTCACCTTGCCGGGCCTAGCCGGTTTGGTTTTGACGGTCGGTATGTCGGTCGATGCAAACGTCCTGATCTTCGAACGGATACGAGAGGAGAAAGCGAAGGGCTCTGCTCCGCGAATGTCGATTCGAAATGGCTTCGATAGGGCCTTTACCACGATTATCGATGCCAACTTGACGACGCTGATCGCGGCGATCGTCTTATACTGGATAGGAACGGATCAAGTTCGCGGATTCGCCGTCGCTTTGGTGATCGGAATTCTTACCAGTATGTTCACCGCCACATTCTGCTCGAGAATCGTTTTTGAGATCGCTGAGAAGCTGAAGATGGTGAGCCTGTCGATGTCCGACGGAGTAGGCTTCCTCAAGAAGTCTTTCTTGGGTGATCGAGACATCAACTTTATGAACTGGCGTCAGATCTGCTTCGTTCTTTCTCTCGTGGTCATCGTTGGTGGACTTGGCGGCGTTGCTATGCGAGGTCGGCAATTGCTGAACATCGACTTCACGGGCGGTACAAGTGTAACTTTCCAACTCACGAAAGGATTGCCCGCTGACAAAGTCCGTGAGATCACCGGTCGAATCCTCAGTGCTGCGGACACGGCCGAAAATAAGGTCGAGTCGAAACTCGTGAATGTTGAAAAGGGTGAAAAGGACACTGTCTACACTCTCGTGACATCGATCGAGAGCCAAGAACGTCTGTCTCAACTGCTTACGGAAGGCTTCGCCGCTGAGCCCGAAACGGACCTAAAAACCTACAAGATCGATGTCACCCGAGACGATGTTTCGAGTAACGAGGATTTCCTGAACCAGCGTGTTCGCTACGTTTCGATGCAGGCTGCTGATACACCACCCCAAGAAGGTACTTCCGAAGAAGCCAAGAAGCCTGAGGCAGAAGCATCCAAAGGACAAGAAGACACCGAGCCTGAGACCGCACCAGCGGCCGATCCTGCTCCAGCAACTCAGGAACCTACAGCCGAAGTAGCCACTGATCCTGCAGATACCGCCCCTCCGGCAACTAGCGATGACGAAACAACTGGAGCTGAAGATGGACCGACTGAGCCGGTTGCACCTGCACCTGTTGAATTCACCAAATTGACTCTCACCCTTGCTGGCAGTACCGACGTGGCAGGGAACTCAGATGAAGACAAAGGTGCTCGCATCGCAGGAGCTTCACTTCAAGAAGAGCTTATCAAAGCAGCTCAAGCGGCCAACATCGAGATGAACAAGAATGCGATCACGCTAGAGCCAGCCCAAATGCCCGAGGATGGTTGGACGATGGACGACGTGAAGGGATTCTCGGAGTGGAAGGTCGTTCTACCGGTTGGTCAGGCAGATGCTGACGCCATCGTCCGACAGTTGCAATCGGACCTAGAAAAGCAGCCCTTGTGGCTCTCGCTGGATTCGATCGGCGGCAAAGTCGCTGGTGAGATGCAGCAACGTGCGATCGCAGCGATCTTGATCAGCCTGATCTTCATCGTGGCCTACATTTGGTTCCGCTTCCAAAAGGTTGCGTACGGCTTGGCTGCGGTTGTTGCTCTTGTGCACGACGTATTGATCACCCTCGGTATTCTTGCACTGTGCCATTGGCTTGCCGGACCACTTGGATTCTTGCTCATCGAAGACTTCAAGATCGGTTTGACTGAAATTGCCGCCTTCCTCACGATCATCGGTTACTCGTTGAATGACACGATCGTTGTGTTCGACCGTATTCGTGAAGTTCGCGGACGAAGTCCGAAGCTCAGTGGCGAGATGATTAACGACAGCGTGAACCAGACTTTGAGTCGTACCTTGCTAACCTCGGGAACAACACTGGTAACGGTACTGCTGCTTTACATCTTCGGTGGCGAGGGCATTCATGCATTCGCGTTTGCTCTATTGATAGGCGTTTTAGTCGGTACCTACAGTTCGGTCTTCATTGCTGCTCCCGTTCTGCTATGGATCTCAAATCGAGAAAAGAGCCCTAGCAAGATGCGAGCTGCGAACAGCTAAGAAAGCCACTCGGACGCTTCGCGAGTATCTAACAGATTCACGAAAGGCCGAGCAAATTTGCTCGGCCTTTTGCTTGCGCACTCGGATCTCGCTTCCATAGGAATAAACGTGGAAGTGCAACATTCCCTTCATCATAAGGGCGCAGCACTCTAGCAAAGGTACTAGAATAGGTTATCCGTTCTTCCAATTGTCCATCGGCTGCCGAGGTCAACGATGACAAACCCTTCAGCAATCCATTTGTGCAGTCTATTTCGCTCAGCCTTGCTTGCTGGCGTGGTACTGAGCCAATCCTGGTGTGCCTCGGAGACTTACGCCCAAAACGCGAGCGATCAGGAAGTCAAAGCTCTGATCGAACAGCTCCATTCTCCAATCTTCAAAGAACGCGAAGCTGCAACCGAAGCTTTACTCGCCTTGGGTACGCAATCTGTTGCATCACTACGGGTGCTTGAGTCTGAGAATCTGGAGGCAAAAACCCGGGCCGACGCAATATTGAAGAAGATTGAAGAGACTATCTTCAAGGACGCAGCCCGGCAGTTCCTAAGGAAAGGCGCAGAGCCCGATCCAGACATCATGCCAAGCTGGCGGCATTACTCAAGCATTGCAGGCAAATCGCGTTCCGCCAAACTTCTGTTTCTGGATATGCTGAAGGTTCAGAGAGAGTTTGCGAAACTCATTGAGCTTCACACGGAGAATCCGACTAAAGAAAACACTGCTCAGGTTCGCACCGCCACGGAGGAGCTCGCTGCGGAACTAACATTCCTTCGCACTCGAAAAGCAATTCTTCCAGAGCTAGGTGATGTTGTAGCGGTACTAATGGGTGCAAGTTTACTCGAGGGCCAAGCTCCAGTGCCCGTGAACGAATTCCTGGTTATCAGCAACTATACGATCCCTGTCACAAAACATATTGACAGTCGAGGTTACGGCCAGGCGCTCAAAAGTCTATTCGCCATGTGGATCCCAAAGATCCATGAATCGCGCGCTGCTGATGCTCTGCGCATCGCGTTGCATTACAAGTACTCAACTGGAGCCGAGCTGGCGCGGCGATTTGTGACCGAGAACTACGATGCTCGAACGCGCGAGAGAGCCATTCAGTGTTTGGCTGAGTTCGGCAACGAAAAGACAGACCTCCCACGTCTTATCAAATTGCTCGACGACGGACAAATATGTGACCAATTCGCCCTGAACCAGTTCTTACGTCTTCCAAACGACATACGCGTGCCAGAAGAGAATCCGCCGCGAGCCCCCTTTGGTAAGCAAGACGGTGCCCCCGATCCGAACGCGAGGTTTGAGTATCGCATTCAAGATGTTGCGCTCGCTGCGTGCATGATGCTGTTGGAAGAAGATCTGGAGCAAGTCTTTCAAAGACCACTAGTGCCACCCGCCTATGGATTTGGTCGCTTCCAGCTTGCCATCCAGGCCACGGCCGAAGCAAGGAAGAAACGCTCAGAACAAATCAGTGCATGGAAGAGTAAGCTTAACAAGCGAGCCAATAACTCCTCAGCGCATTCCGTGAGCGATCCGACACCCAATGACGCGTAGCACGTCGAATGTGAGCATGTGGCGGTGGAGCGAACATTGAACTGGAACGATTTTTTTGAGGCGGCTCTCCAGGACAAAGCCGCTGCGAGTGGCCTGCGAGTACAGGGTGGGCAGGTCGATACGGCTGATAGTAGCTGGATCGACTTCGGCAGCAACGACTACCTCGGTCTTCGCAAACATCCGCAGGTTCTGGGGACATCGAGACTACTGTCTCCCTTAGGCAGCGGTGCGAGCCCAGTGCTGTCAGGGCATACATCTATCCACCAGGAAGTCGAAAAGCTACTTGCTGCTCTCTCGGGCTCAAGTCGCAGCATGGTGTTCAGCAGTGGTTTTTCCTGCAACACCGGAGTTATCGCCGCTTTGGCACAAGCAGAAGATCTGATTCTGAGCGACCAGCTTAACCATGCCAGCCTCATCGATGGAAGTCGACTCTCCAAAGCGAAGGTGCACATCTATCGACATCTCGATGTCGAATCAGTCGCGATGTACCTTCGCCAACATCGACATGAGTTTCGGAAATGCCTTTTGGTCACCGAATCGGTCTTCAGCATGGACGGCGACATTGCCCCTCTTACAGAGCTTTCAACAGTCTGCGAGAAGTACGACTGCGGACTTGTTGTCGACGAAGCGCATGCAACTGGAATATACGGCCCAAAGGGAGGCGGGCTAACAGAAGAGTTGTCGCTTCAAGAGAAAGTACTGTGCAAACTCGGGACACTTAGCAAGGCTATAGGCAGCGTGGGAGGATTCGTCAGTGGCTCAAAGTCCTGTGTTCACTACCTGATCAATCATTGTCGCAGCTATATCTTCAGCACGGCACCGTCTCCCAGCGTTATGCATGGAGTTCTAGCAGCTCTAAAACTCCTTCCCGGCATGGAGCAGGAACGGCTGAAGCTCCGTTCTGCAAGTCGCCAACTACGGGCAGAGCTGGAACAGCAAGGTTGGCAATGCAGCGCCCAGGACTTACTTGCAACGGCTACGGATCCAGATAGTCCTATCATTCCGGTGGTCGTAGGCAGTGCCGAACGTGCACTGCATTTGAGTCGACAATTGCTCCAGGAAAAAATACACGTTCCTGCAATCCGCCCCCCAACCGTGCCTGAGGGTAGCTGCCGATTACGACTTAGCTTGAGTGTCCGACATACACAAAGAGATTTCGCCAAGCTGATTAGCGTCATGGCTAGAATCACAGACGCCTAAGAAAAAAAACACCAACTTGCACCCTTCCACCACAAGGCACGCTGAGTTTGACGGCTCCTTTTCGAAGCGGCCTTGATTCCCTGCCTGGACGTACCGCATCATATGTGATAGCACAAAAGTTTATCGAGCTTGTCTCCAACCAATGCTAGCACTTCAACCGGTTTTGATGCAAATAGGATGATGCAATGCCACGTGGAAACGTCTATTCAAATGCAGCCCAGGCCATCGGCGACACTCCGATGATCCAAATCAACCGCCTTATTCCCGAAGGTGGTGCGTCGGTCTTTGCCAAATGCGAGTTTTTTCAGCCGCTCAATAGCGTCAAGGACCGAATCGGAGCCGCTATGATCGAAGCGGGCGAACTTGATCGCAAGATTACCGCAGACACGCATATTATCGAACCCACCAGCGGCAACACTGGAATCGCATTGGCATTCGTCTGCGCCGCAAAAGGCTACAAGCTTACGCTAACCATGCCCGAGTCGATGTCGGTTGAGCGTAGGGCATTGCTGCGAGCGATGGGAGCAAACCTAGTCCTGACTCCGGCAGCAGAGGGTATGAAAGGAGCGATCGGTAAAGCTGAGGAGTTGGTTGCATCGGAAGCAGACAGCTTCATGCCACAGCAATTCAAGAACCCAGCAAATCCCGCGATTCACGAAAAGACAACCGGCCCTGAGATCTGGGAGGACAGTGGTCACAATATTGATGCGATCATCGCCGGCGTCGGAACAGGCGGAACCATTACGGGCTCCTCCCGTTTTCTGAAGAGCCAAAACCCAGACTTCAAAGCAATTGCAGTGGAACCGGTTCACAGCCCAGTTATCAGTGGCGGGAGCCCAGGCAAGCACCGTATTCAAGGAATTGGAGCAGGTTTCATCCCTGACAACTTGGACACTTCACTTGTTGACGAAGTCATCAAGGTCGACGATGAAGAGGCCTTTGAGTGGGGACGCAAGCTGGCCAAGCACGAAGGTATCGTCGCGGGCATCAGCAGCGGTGCAAACATGTGCGCTGCCGCACAGGTCGCAGCCCGTCCCGAGTTCAAAGGTAAACGTATCGTGACGATCATGTGCTCGCTGGGCGAACGATACCTCTCAACTCCGCTGTTTGCTGACACCTAAGGCGACCAGCAGAAGAGCTTCTACCACTGGAAAGTGTTTTCGCGGAAGGTAATACGGCTTGAAAACGAACTTGGGCTGGCAGATTCTGACGCGTCTTCCGCCTAAGCCCTCGACAGCGAGTCTTCTTGCATGAGTCCTATCGAAAATCGTTTGGCTCAGGCTCAACAATTGCCAAACTGGCAGCTTAGCGCATCGGCGGTAAGCTGCCTGTGTGCGATTCTTCAGAACCACACCGCTCGAATTCCGAGTGATGAAGTGCGAGGGCTACTGGCTGCGGAAGCAGTATCTCTCAAAACTTTGATGCAGCAACTGATGCTCGTGGCGCAGCAATTCGCAACCGCCCCCGTATCTGATTTTTTGGTAGGCGCCGCCGCACTTGGGGAAACCGGCGACATCCACCTGGGAGCGAATTACGAGTTCGAAGCGCTGCCCTTGAACTGCTCGGTTCATGCGGAACAAGCCTGCCTGTCCAATGCTCTGCTTAGTGGTGAAACGCAGCTACGGTCGATTGCGCTAAGTGCGGCGCCTTGTGGGCACTGCCGCCAGTTCCTTCATGAACAACGCGAAGCAACAAGTATGACTTGCGTGCTACCTGGCAATGAAACTCTTCTGCTACCGGAGCTTTTGCCCCAAGCTTTTGGACCAAAGCAACTGAATGTTGATACGTTTCTCTTTGAAGCAGAGGACAACTCCTACACTCTTTCTCATCCACCAGCAGATTCCGATTTGGCCCAGATGTCCAAGCTCGGATTACCGCTGTTGCCACTCAGCCATGCACCTTACTCACAGTCTCCTGCAGCGGCAGTGGTGCGGACTGTCGATGGCGTCTGCCATCGGGGCGTGTATCTTGAGAACGCGGCTTTCAACCCAAGCTTGCCGGCATTTCAATCCGCTCTGGCACAAATGCAGATGACCAATTCGCGCGAATGTGGTCTTAGCCATGCTCTCCTTTTAGAACTAGAGCAGCCGACTATCTCTCACGCCCAAACGTCTCGAGAAGCGTGGCGAACTCTGTCCAATGGAGTTCTTTACCAAGCAGGTGTTCGCATAGAATGATGAAGCGCGCCGCACCCGCATCTAGTTCATTCTGCTTTCTAGGTCATTAGCATTGAGTTGTCGTTTCAAGAGTCCTGGTGGTGACCTCAACTGGCTCAGCCCGCTGATGATCCTGGGCGGAGGCTTTCTGTGCTATCACAGCGTGATGTCTGGTAGTTTGATCAAAGCCCTAATTTTTGGAACCCTGGCCTTTCTCTGCAGCATGCTTTGGTTCCAGCAACGATGGGCCACCTATCCCTTGCTCGCCTACTTGAGTTTTGCCGTTTTCGGCGGCTTACTGCTCCTGATCTTTGATGGCTTCGAAATACGAAAGCTTTTCAGCGTACTTTCTTGCATCTTGTTAAGCCGCGAGCTTTTAAAGTGGAAGGATGGAGAAGACGAAACGCAGGAAGCCGTCGATGACGTAAGCGACTTTAACAGCCAGTGGAGCGAAGATCTCGAGATGACCGAGCAGCTCGAGGCCGAGG
>PKCQ01000240.1 GCA_002862265.1 Planctomycetaceae bacterium
CGTGGAACCTTAAAAAACATAATATTTCGGCTCCAGCGGCCCTGCGCAGCCACAGAGGGATCACTGGCAGGGATCCGGCAGGATTCCACCAGAAGCCCAATCGAAGGCAGTTGCTTCCCTGGATTCTTGAAGACGGTCAAATATATAGAAGCGACCTTCAGTGAGAAGGGCTTCGTCATCCCAAGCTGCCTTGGAGTTGGTTCTGGTCAAGCTAATTACGCCACCCGTGGTTTCCCTTCCGGTCCTCCAAGCTCCTCGGCTGACCAACTACACCGCGCAAGCTAGCCCTTGCAAAAAAGCCTTATCCCCCCGCAGATGCACAGACCTTTAACCTTGTTCCGGTGTCTATCGACTCGCAAGACCAACAGGTAGTTTCGTTCTTCATGGGATTCCCCCACAGTGGATGATCAATCCGTCCTTTCTCGAAAAGGGTTTTTCCTTAACCAGATCGGTATTTGACGCTTTGTTTTGCTCGGGTAATCAGGTTAATCAATGCGATATTCCTTTTCTCAAACAAAAATAGTGTTGTATCACTCACAAGGGGCACGGAATCCAACCAAATGGCAATTATTGGTCCTAGACTCTTTAGTTCAGACAAGCCGAACGAAGCGTTGGGTTCTCCTAGCCCAATGACGATTTAGTGTGAATACTCCTTCTTGAGACTCGAAGGTGGCTACAGTTCGACTTGTAGTCCTGAATCCAAATACATTTAAATGAACAGCGATTCGGAAACGTCGAGCCTAACATCGCCCATATTAGCCGGGCGATTCAGTTTTCCTGACATCTCAGCAACTCTGCGGCCTTTAGCCATCGATCCCGACACACTAGCCGAAATCCAACACAATCGGCTGCTGCGTGTGCCAGTCTTCTGTGCAATCACGGCGGCTGGATGGATCTTTTTGAGTATCTTCTATTTGCTGCGGGGAGCGCACCATTCAGCATCGATTTGTTTTCCTGAGGCAATCATTGTGCTCGGGCTCTTCTATCACACGCTCCGAAAACCGGAGTCCAGGATTTATCTTGCGAACGCTCATATATTCGTGACCTTTCTTGGCCTTGGGGCAGAGATCCTGATCAGTGGACTCTCGGAGTCGACAACGCTGCTGTTTCTATCGTGTTTGATCGTTATAGCTGCGCACCAAACCGGATTCAAAGATGCCTTTATTTGGACACTTGTTTGCTCGGGTTTTGTGTTTGCCATTCACTTCTTCCTGAAGCCCTCGGAATGGCCAGTGTTGCGCGGTTCCGATTTACTCGACAACGCTACCGCCTTTATTGGGTTTTATGTTCTGATCATGTGGATGGCTTCGCATGCGGAGTGGTACGCGACCAAATACTTCATCCGACTCACGCACAATGCTAAGCATCTAGAATATGTTGCCCAGCATGACCAGTTGACAAGACTGGCGAATCGCCACGTATTCCAAATCGAGTTGGCGGAAGCCGAGGCCTGGAGCTTGGAGCAGGGGCACCCCTTCGGTCTTCTCGCCCTGGATCTAGATTCATTTAAAAACATAAACGATTCTCATGGCCACATGGCTGGTGATATTGTGCTGCAAGAATTTGCGACTCGCCTCAATCGTGCCGTTGATAATCAGCATACGGTTTTTCGAGTTGGTGGTGACGAGTTTGTGATTATCGTACGGGATGCCACACGGAAATTACTTCGCGATATTGCAAAACGCATCCAGCAGGAGTTGATAGCCCCAATATCGGTCTCTGGAAGGCAACTACCGATATCAACAAGTGTGGGAGCCACATTGTTTCCCGAGCACGCAGAAAAAACGATTGAGTTGCAGTCCTGTGCCGATCTAGCGCTTTACGCAGCCAAAGACTCTGATGGGGATCTCGTCTTTTATGCCCCCAAGATGTCCGAACAGGCCGTAAGAAGACAGTCTCTTACAGAGCAACTCTCTAGAGCAGTCGAAAAGCAAGAATTCGAACTTGTCTACCAGCCTCAGATCAGCACAGAAAACGGAAGGATTCTCGGCGTTGAGGCCCTCCTTCGGTGGCACCAATCGCCTAGCGTTGAGGGACTAGGAGTCAGTCATTCTCCTGCCGAATTTATCCCCTTACTCGAATCCACTGGACAAATAAATCAAGTTGGGAAATGGGTATTAGAGACTGCTTGTAAGCAACTCAAGAAATGGCTCGACCGAGGCATTATTTGCTGTATGTCAGTGAATGTCAGTCCGGTGCAGTTTAAGGCAGATGAATTTGTCCCCACTCTACTCGAGGTTATTCGTAAAGCCCAGGTTCCGACAAGATGCCTCGACATCGAAGTTACCGAAGGCGTCATGATGGATCGTCTGGAAGAGACGATCGGCAAACTCAATGTAATGAGAAACGCGGGCATCAATATAAGTGTCGATGACTTTGGCACCGGCTATTCATCATTGAAGTATTTGAAGCACCTTCCTGTTGACCGCCTTAAAATTGACCAATCCTTTGTCAGGGATATCCCGCAGTTTGACGACGGTTCAATTGCCAAGTCGATTCTGAGTCTGGGACACGCCCTCGACCTCACCGTTATCGCTGAGGGTGTAGAGACCCGTGAGCAAATGGAACTGTTGGCGGATTCTGGCTGCGACGCATTTCAAGGCTATTTCTTCGCGAAACCACTCAGTCCGGAGAAATGCACGGAACTTCTCTGTGCTCAGCAATCCGGCACGAGTCCAATCCTGCCAGGCTTTGAGCACGCCGAACAAAGGAGCGTCCCAAACGCGAGCGAAGGAAAAAACGGGTGCTGAGCTAGTGGCTGCATCGGTTTGCACTCCGAGTTTCTCAGTACGGCAACTCTTCGCAAAGCGCCAATGCCTTCAGAGCTTGGCAGGTTGCTAAATAGCTCGTGAAGTGATAATTGCCGCGATAAAGCGAATGCATCCACCACCGTCCTGATTTACGCTGCTCGCGTTTGATCCAAGCGACACCCTGCTCAATCCGCGGATCAGTAGACGAAACGCCACCTTGCCGCAGGAGAACAATCGCAAAGGCGGTCATATACGCATCGCTCTCGGGCTGATCTGCATCGGGCAAGCCCTCGACCAACTTTCTGACTTTGCTGCTGATCGTGAAGTGCCAATCATCCAACTTGGACATGTCTCGCGTGCTCCAACCACCATCGAAATGCTGCTTGCTCCACAGCAAGTTGATAGCTTCTTGCCGCCGTTCGGCACTGACCAGCTCAGGCATGTAGTGAGACAACTGTAAAAGCAGGACGCGATCGAAATCATTCTTGGGTTTAGCCTTTCTTAAGTAATCCTTCATTCGGCCGACTTTCCCTAAAAGCTCTCGGTCTTTGAGGGATTCCAGCCAACCTGGAGCTGCGACGACAGCCCGTGCAGCCTGCAACGTCAGTTCAAAGTCCGTAGTGATATGCGGCACCTCGACTTCGCCGTAAGTCACAAAAGAACCGTCTGCTGACTGACGCTCGAACAGGTCTTCAAGAGAACGTCGTGTCGCTTCGGAAAGCTCGCCAGTAACATGCTTATCCCACTCGGCCAATCCCGCGGAGCGCCAAACCGCGTAGTAGGATCGCGGATAGTAGCGGTGTCCATTACGTTCTACTTCGTTGATGACCTTGATCTCTTTTGGGATGTCACTCATGAAGTTGGCATGAATTTCGTCAAGAGGCTCGCCCAACCACTTACTCAGCCCAGGAACCTCGGTCATGTAAGGCCCGGTCGTATGACAATTGACGCAACCGCGTTCACGCACCCAGGCCAGAGCACCGTCTCGCAGGTATCCTTTTGCTGCCTCGACACTCGCTACACCGAACTGATTCACGCGTGGTTCGTCGACGCTCGGAACCGAGATTCTGATTCCGTCGCTCTCATACTGGCACTCAACGACGGGATGCCAATTCGGCAAGGCAGGCTGAAAAGGTTCCCTTCCTGAGCAGGCTGTCACCAATAAGATGACAAGTAGCTGCGACAATGCTCCGACGGCGGACGCAGAAACACGCGAACTTACTCGGCAGTAAAACCGGAACATATAAAGCACCTAACGAAGTCAAGAGTCACAGCGGCTAACTATCGACAGCAACCGCATCACTTTCTGGGTGCCGCCACTGCAGACTGTACCACACTACCGCGTCACAAGAAAACGAGAGCAGTTGAATGCATGCAAGTAGTCGCCCAACGTGGAGGAGTTGCGAAGAAGATAGAACGATTCGATTAGGTTGGTGCTAAACATTAACTTGTCAAATGCTAAGACAACAAGCGAAATGTAGGTGACTAGCCAGGCAACAAAAAACGCGAAAGCTAATGCCGGAGCGTCTCCTTGGGAAGAGAAGAATGGGATGTTTAGAGCGACGCCGAGTGGCAGGAAGTGGTAACTGGCGGCAAAAGAGTTATAGTCCCTCTTACGAAATCCGACATCAATGCGAACTGAATAACGCCTTAGGCGAACACCCAAAACAGCAAACGCACTGAAACTTAAATTGCTTTGCTCCGCAAGTTCTCCACAGAGACTGTTCAGTAAAATGCACCTGAAAACTGCAGCAATGTCGCAAAAAGATTGTAGCAGCCGTGGAGCACCATCGCCAAAACAAAACAGAATGCTCCGTCACTCAATTGCGGTCTACGTTGTTCTGCTCGAAAAGTATTCCACACTCTTGCGACGCCCAAGGCCGCGATGAAGGAGCAGCCCGTGTGCAAGCCAACACAGATAGTCCAACGCCAAAGGATGATGTTGGCGGAAGGATCAGAAATATAAACGGTAAGGTACAGCAGGTTTTCAAGAATAGCGAATGCCAGTCCAGCCGCCAAGCCACAGATCAGTATTTGAGAACTAGATGAGAACCACCAAGGCCGCTTTTCGACTACCCAGATTGCCAAAGCGATTTTGAGAATTTCTTCGGTCACTGGCGCAGCAAAAACCGCAGCAAAGAAAACGTTTGGCGTCATGAACAAGGCACCGAGGACGGCGGCCAAACCGGAGAGCACAGCCACTGCCGCAGTCACCGCCCAAGTGAACTCAAGTGTAGTGCGACGTACCTGCTCCTGATACCAACGAATCCAAGTCACCGCATTCTCAGGAGTGTCACCGCTCAGATCCTTCGACCGTCCGGGCTCGTCCCAGACAGACATTTCCGCCAGATCTTGGTCACTCGGCGACGAAACACCGGGCTGATCCATCGGGTCGGGACGCAACGAATCGCGTGGTTGCATCCAAGGCTCTTCAAACACCGACGGATCCTTGCTCGGCGATCGCAGCTCCGGCATGTCCGGAGGTGCAAAAGGCTGTTCATCACCAGCTTGGTTTCGATCGGACGAGTCGCTTTTCGGTTTCATGATGGCTTCACGAATTTTCAACCGTAATTGCTAAACCGACTCGAGCGAGAAGCCTTCGAAAGTCACGTTTGTGACTAAGAAACATTCGCATCGTACGCTGTAGCTGTGGCGATGATTGCCGCAAAGTGCAACTTATTCTTGCGTCCCGAGGTGTTGCCGCCGACGTCTGCACCGCTAAATCGGACGTTACCTAACGCATTATAGCCTTCCGACTGAGCTTGCTCGGACATCCGCAGCAAGGCTTCTCGCTTGGCACGATCTTGCAAAGTCCGAAAGGATTTCATTTCGCCGCCAAAGAGATTTCGCCATTGCGAAAACCACGTCTTCAAGTAATCACTGCCAATGACGACTTCTGACATCATCACTTTGGGAGCTTTGCCTCCAGGCCGCAAAGCCGGAAAGGACTTGAGCTGCGTGACCAAGAACTTGCCTTGATTCTGCCGTTCACGTTGCTCGATATATCGATAGTGTCGCTTCTCAAGCGTGCGTCCACAGGCAAGTCCGCAGAAGCCAATTAAGAACAAGAAGATCAGGATCTGAATGATGGTATCCATAGGTTCACTTACATAGTCGCTAAGACGCTAAAACTTAATCGATCGGCTAACCTGCCACGCCATCCGGCTGCGCTACGACAGCCGTGCCGTAGGCGTACATCTCAGCGGCACCCGCGGTAACCGCACTGGTGGTGAAGCGAATATTCACCACTGCATTGGCTCCCAGCTGCTGAGCCTGAGCCATCATTCGTTCCACCGCCTCACGCCGCGATTCGGTAAGCAACTCGGTATAGCCTCGAAGCTCACCACCAACCAAATTCTTAAGCCCTGCCGCGATATCTCTACCAGCGTGCTTCGCGCGAACTGTATTTCCCTGAACAATCCCTAGCACTTGAACAATTTCATGCCCCGCAATAGTCTCTGTATTTGTAATGATCACCTTGTCGCTCCAATGAGTGCATTGATGGTTTCGTGTGTCTGCACACTGCCATCTGCAGGGAAGACTCGCTCGTGAATCCTAGACACCGACGAGTAGCATAACGACCAACTTAGTCAGATAAAACCAGGTAGAACGCTCCATGTCCGCTACAAGCGATCAAGTCGGGTGAATCTGCGAAACCCAGGCGTTTTTCTGGACGATTTACCGGCCGAAAAGGGAAAATCTCCGCGATAATCCATTTCCCAGCCATGGCTCCATTCAATAAACTGGGAACCGAGTTGGTCTTCATAACGCCGCGTCAGTGTATATGCGACTCGAATAGATGTTTCCAAGAAGAGAATCTTATGCATTCCCAGTTGTGCTACTTCGCAATCCTGATGTGCTTGGCTCCTGTGGCGCTTGCAAGGGAACTGAGCGTCAAAGAGTTTCGGAACTACGCACAACGGCGACTTGTGAAAGTTGAAGCGGAGAAGCTCGACAGTTTCGTTGCCTTGGTCGACAAAGATCAGGATGGAAGGATTTCCGAAACGGAATTCAAAGCAAGGTTGTTGGCTTATCAAGAGATCTTCCAGCGCGTGGAAGTGAAGCCGCAAAACCTGGGGCACAATCTGCCCGACAACTGGCACACCGACTGGAAGAAAGCTCAGGAAGAATCAGTCAAAACGGGTAAGCCCATCGTTGCCATGTTCTCGGCCTCGTGGTGCGGCCCATGCAAGACCATGATCGCTACGGTCTTTCCGACAGACGAGGTGCAAACAGCTTTGAAAGATTTCGTACCCGTATACATCGATTCGGAGAAGGACCGAGAACTAGCTGGCAAGTACGACATCCGTGCTTACCCAACCTTCAAATGCATCACTCCTGAGCAAGAAGAAGCATCCGGACACGTGGGTGGCAATCCGGTAGAAGGCTTTGTGGAACTACTGGGTAAGTTCAAGACTGCAGCGAAGGAAAAGAAAGCCGCCTCGCAGGATGCGGAAAAAGACGCCTCCTAGCCATTGGTTCGAATTGCGTCCGGCCAACAGCTCCGGTTCGCTTGTACATCCCGCCTAGGCTTATGCTCGCCGAAGGTCTTGACGACTTCCGCAACATTAACAGAGGGGACAGACACAACTTCGATAGCCGAGCGAAATTCTGTTTTCACGGCTTTCCGTCACTACTTTCCGTCACTACTATCCAAACACGAAGTCGATAGAGACCAACAAATTAGCTAGAATAGGACGCATTAAACCTGAATTTTTCGTTAAGGATCTTTCTAAATGATTCTGTTTCCGAACTTGGTGCAGAGTTGGCGTACGGGCATCTTTGCCTGCCTCGCTCTACTTGCAGCATTTCCGAGCATGGCGGTTGAGCCGGCCAAGGTAGACTTAAAGTATCGCAGCTATCGCAACTGGAAAATCCAGTTGCCCAATGAGACTTGGTTTGCCGTCAAAGACGGCATTCGCATCAGCCACGCTGGCGGCGACCTATTCGCTGTGCGTTCCGAAGGCAATGACCTGCGATTTGACACCGATGGAGACGGTAAGCTCGACCGCACGGTAAAACCACTTGTTAATCCAACCACCAATGTCTCGACCACGCGAGTCGTCCTTTCTGGCAAGAACGCGGAAGGCGAAGACTTCAACTATGCCGTCCGTCTTCGAAATGACGCCAATGGTTGGGAATGGGCTCCTGGTGGTGCAATGGCTGGAACGCTCACAACCGCAACCGGCCCGGTTCCGATTCGCTTAATCGACCAAGACGGCAACGGTAAGTTTGATGACGTTGGTAGCGATGCAATGACTATTGGGAACAACGACAATGCGTTCCTACTCTCGTCCACGATCCACGCGGGCGATGACTTAGCTCAGATCGAATACCTGAACCAAGGCAAAGTCATTGCACTGAAAAACTACGAAGGCGGAACGGCTGAGATCGACTTAACTACTCAGTTTGAATCCAGGGCGGTCTTGCTTTCTTCGATTATCGTCTCCGAAGACGGCAAGCACTCGTTTGATGTCGGAGCGATCCAAGGCAGTGTGACGGTTCCCGCTGGGACTTACAAACTCGCCGCTGGTCAGATCGGCCTAGGCAAGCAACGCGTATTTATCGAAGCCAGTAACGTGGCGCTAATTAAACTCGCTGCTGGTACAAGCAAAGAGCTGAAATGGGGCGGCCCCATTCAATCCGAGTTTCGCTTCGATCGCGCTGGCGACCAAGTTCAGTTCTCGCCTGACGCGATTTGGTACTACGGTAAGGCTGGCGAGCGTTATGTTGGTTGGTCTCCGATCGGTAAGTCGCCCGAGTTCAAAATAACAGATGCCAGCACCGGAGCACTACTCGAAGTAGCCATTCTCCCTGGGTCTTGCTGAGGCCGTGGCTTCACACCGGTCGCCGTGAGCGTACCAGCAGACAAGAAGATCAAAGTTGAAATGACCACTGACACCTTTGCTTTTGGCACAGTAGAAGGCAAAGAGCAAGAGTAACTTCGATCCGAAATTACTGATTGATACCACGAAAGGCTGGTCGCAAGACCAGCCGTTTTTCGTGAGTGGGTCATTGCCCCAAGGTACCGCTCGTAGGCCACTAACGAGCGAGGCGTTGCTAGGGCG
>PKCQ01000310.1 GCA_002862265.1 Planctomycetaceae bacterium
AGCTCAGTGAGCAACTCTTTCGCTTCTGGCTTTCCTTGTTGTGCTGCCGAAATCGCGATCCCAAAGTGTTGGTCTCGCCGTCTGTTTTCGCCATACCATTTCTCACAAGCTTCATCACACCACAGATTCGCTCGCTCAAGCTCCGCCTGTACTTCCTCATCGCCTTCGCGAGCTGCCAGCATCCAGTCTTGATAGAGATTGAGTTTGCCGCGTTTCTCCTCGGCAACATTCTCCTTGTTCAAGTGGCAGCCGGTGCATGCATTGGGTGTGCCAAGTTCCGTACTCAAGTCGGGACGCGGGATGCGGAAAGAGTGATCGCGGCGAGAGTCTACGGCCATGTAAGTCGTGGCCGGCATGTGGCAATTCACACACTTAGCGCCTTCGCTACCAACCTTATGAAAATGGTGGCCTACGTTATCGTACTTGGCCACCGGGTGCTGGTGACAGGAAGTGCAAACTTGATTGCCATCGTGTTTGAGTTTTGCAGTGTGTGGATCATGGCAGTCTGAGCACTTGATGCCTTTGTGATACATCTTGCTCTGAATGAAAGATCCGTGAACGTAGTCTTCGTCCAAGATTTGACCGTCGGGGTAGTAAATGTTTTCCGTCAGGAGCTGGTTGGTATAGTGGTCATAAAAGTTGTTGCCGGCTTGGAAGCCACCTTGAACCACGTTACGACGGCTGTGACAGGGTGCGCAAGCCTGGATCTGATTCTCTGCTGCGAGTTTCAAGTTCGCCAAGCCATAGCCGCGTTCGCGATTCCAACCTGGAAAGGTCTTGCTCGCCAATTCGACATGGACACTGCCCGGCCCGTGGCAGGCTTCGCATGAGACGTTGATTTCCATGAACGTCGAATGGTACTCACCAATGCTGTGGTCAGCCGATTGTGACTCCGCTTCGACCTCGGAGTTTGTCGCAACGTAGTGCGGTAGCTTGTCGAGTTCGAATTTGCCAGGGTTAAACTCCTTGCGATAGTCCGTACTGTGACAATCTGCACACATGTTGTTCCAGCGCTGGGCGATCCCAGTCCAGTGCAAGTCATCGGTTGGGGCTAGTTTTTCAGTGACGTCCGGAGGGGCAAGATAAAACCACTCCGATTTTTCCGTATCCCAGCAAAGGCGAAGTACTTGTACTCGCGGCAGGTCTTTCTTTCCGGTGCTTTGATCCGTCTCGGGGAATTCAACCATGTATTGCTGCAACGGTTCGTAGCCGAATACATACCTGACCTCAAAGTCCTGCATCTTGCCATCTGGTCCTTCCGTGTGAACCATGAACTTGTCACCGTCACGGAACATTCGGCTGACGACGTCGTGATGCTCGACGGTCGCATCCGCAAAGTCGCCAAGTACTGTTTCGGCATTTGCTGGCTTCATCGCACGATCATGATGCGATCCGTTGTAGAGCTCTGCTTCCTTCTGATGACACTTCACGCAACTCGCCTGGCCGACATAACTGGCCTTGGAAAGATCGAAGGGCGGAAGTGAAGAACTGTTGCTCGGCCAAGCAAAAATGAGCGTTGCTGCTACGATTCCAGTAACAGTGAGTGCGGCAGACGCGAGTATAGTTTTAGATTGCAAGACAGTAGAAGACATTGGCGGAATGGGAGTGAGGTGAAAGGAGCCCCCATTTTAACCCAGCTATTTCAAGTTGGGACTGCAAACCATGGCCTCTGCTGCGAAGTTTGCATTGGCTAAACGGACCTTTAGCCTCGGATCGTTATGATTCGGCAAGTTTTGCGGTTATGCAATGCGATTTGAGTGTGCTAGTCTAAAAGCATCGGGCTATAAAAGTCGGGTAAAGGAAAAAGGCATGTGGCAAGAGTGCCAGCAATAGTCAACAGACAAATCCTACGTGTCGCGGTCAGAGGATGATGCGGCTTACGATATCGCCGGGCGCCAAAGCGTAAGAGGCCGCCGTCTTGAGCCGAAGTTCAACCTTTCCCGCATTCGGGCCAACCGCCTCAACCAGTTTGGTTCCGCCCTCCTCGATAGCTTCTGCGTCGGCCTCGTCCATGGTGAGTTTGCATTTTGCCAATCACGTAGCGAACAGCGCCGCTAAGTGTATGAGGGTAGATTCACAGAAGTGTTACGCCGAAGATCCCTAGCGTTGCTGCAACAGCCGTTTCGACGGCTTGCATGATAATTCGGCTATCAACCTGTTCGACAATCTCCGAAGCGATTGGCATCATCTCCTTGCCGCTACGGATGTCTTCGTAATCACGTGCGATCTTTGGAGAGATGTCCAGCATTAAATTCAAATACGGTCGATAGAACGAGGTGAACAAGGCGGTGGTTAGCGAGTTCTCACTGAGGTAGTCCAGCAAGGAATTGGTTCCTTGCAGCGCAAAGAACACCAGAGCCTCGGTGCGCATAAACAGCATTAATGTCTGAGGTACCGAGAGCAGATCGATGATTTCTTCTTGCTACTCCTCTTTCTGATACTCTGAAATTTGGATCGATTGTTTGGACATGGTGGCGTATCCAACAAATGGGTGAGTGTGGTCGGGAATCTAGCCCCTGCAGCAAGTTGCTTCGGTAGTCAAGCAGGCACTGAGTGCGAATTGTCTTTCGAAATGCTTCTTGCCATTGTTTTTCGTTCGAAGGCTAGAATACTTGAAAGGCTGTAGGGATTTGCTAGGTGCTATCTTGACTTTGCAGATTCATTTAAAAACGCCCTGGGCGTCAAGTTTTTGAGCCAATAACATCTAGGAGTATGGAGTAACTGGATTCGCCAGAATTCCTTCCTGTATTAACGATTTGCGTGCGAATTTGGGAAAACGACAGGCCAGTGATGGATCAGCCCTGTCACTCGCCAACGCGTCGGCTTCTCAGAAGTCCACTACGGAAATAATCTAGAATAGAGAGGGAGAATACTCGGAGAACGCCATGTCTGCGGAAAACGAACACTTGCCAGAAGCCCAAATCGAAGTGATGCCTGATCGCGGTCGGCACATATTCGTCAACAGCACTCTACACGGAATTCCGTTTCAGCATCATGGAATTGATATGGGTGATGACACTGTCGTTCACCTGGCACCTGAAAAAGGAGCTCGTATGGCGATCGACGACAAGGAGCAGAACTTCTCGGTCCGTCGCGATACCATGAAGGATTTCTTGCAAGGTAAGGAACTGCAGGTAATTGAGCATGAAGAAGCATTACCGCCGGAAATATGTGCTTTGGCGGCTGAAGAAGCTCTTGGGCAATCTGGCTATTGTTTGCTGGATGGCAACTGCGAGCACTTTGCGATGCTGTGCGCCACGGGACGATGGGAGAGTCAGCAGATTGAATTCAGTGAAGCAGTCGTGGCTGCGCTGGCTTCTGCCGCTACAAAAGGGATCTGGTCGCTGGGCACGAAACTAGGAGCGAAAGCACTTTTGCGTTCTGCAACCAAAGTGCATCCAGCTGCCATGCTCGCCGACGGTGTCGAACTGGCCACACTCATGGCTTCCTGTCGCTACGGTGTCGGCGCGGCTCAAAGCAAACAGTTGGCGAGGGTGTCAGGCCGCGTGGCGGCTGCAGGGATCGGGGGGGTGCTTGGCGGTCCAGCCGGGGCAGCATTGGGCCTTGCGGCACACACCAGCTCAGGCGTGGTCGCGGATCGTATTTGCAAGGAAATCAAACGACTGATTAAGGCCTCCGCCAGAACGGAGAAATTGCAAAACACCTCCTTTGTCGAAGCTCTAGACGGAAACAACTAAGGCGAAACGGACAAGTGCCTGCTGAACAATTCCGAAGCATGTGAGCGATAAGACGCTATCTGCTGTATTGCGAGCTGCATCGCCGCGAGGCATCGGGCTTAAGCAAGCGAACCAAATGTCAATCGCGGCCTTCCGCATAAAGGCAGGACTTCGAACTAAAGAACCGGCGGCTAGCTCGGAAGCCGCTTCGATAAGCAGGATGTGCGAGCGACCGAGTTCCTCAGTTACAACCTTAATTCGGATCGCTCTAGTGGGCATCTAAGCCCAGAGTAACCCACCTTTGATCCACAGACTATTTGCCGCCCTGGCCTCCGTTACCACCTCCGCCAATGCCCCCTTTGCCGAAGGCACTTGGAAAAGTCAAGTAGCAGGCCTGCACTTGGGCAGGTCTGCTTTGACTGATTATGTTTCTGCGCCGGCAGCTTAGAACATTCCGCCCCCATTCGATCCTCCGCCTAAGCTGCGTTTTCCTACAGGCGATTCCAAGTTTTTCGGATTCATCTGTCCGATTTTCATCAGGAATACTTCAACTTTCTGATGCACTTCTTCAGGAGCTCCGACCACCATCATCGAGCCAACATTGGTGATGCTACTATTGCCGCCGTTGTCATACCACGAATCGGGATTGATGGATTGCTGGATTGCGTTCTGCAAGCTTTCGAGATTGGCCGTGTTGGGCAAGATAAAGCTAAGATCGTAGAAGCGAATTGCCGGGTTTGCTTCGGCATCTTCCATCGAGGTAATCTCGATCGAGCTTTCGTTAACGCGATACGTCAGCTCTAGTGGTTTGAGGATCCGTCGGAAAACTTCTCGCATGGGGCCGCGCCCTGTAGCCGCGACAGGTGTATCGACATCGACCCCCAGTAAATCGAGTTCGTCAGTCGAAATCTCAAATTGGACTCCGGCATCGTCAGCGATTTGCTCAATTGCATCACGCAACGAGACGCCCTGCCAGTCGAACTGAAGCTCTTGACTGAGATAGGTTCGATGCTTTTCTGCCCCACTCACTGCTTGACTGCCAGCAGAAAGCCATCCAGGGGCGTCGCCTTCAGGTTTGGTCCAAGGTACTAGAGGACCTTCCGGCTCTCGGCTGCCGCCACCATCTCCCAAACCACCACCACCGAGCCCCTCTTGAACTCCGCCGAATTGCCCAAGTGTGCTCGCAGGCGTTATCGCGTTGGCTTTGGGCGGGAAGAACTTCACGGGAGCAGACTGAGCTGGCGGCACTGCCTGTACAGTCGCGTCCGCTACCGCTGTGCTCGCCTTACCAGACGATCCCGACTGCTGATTGTCTTGTCCATGATCGAATGGATCGGCGGCCCAAACGGCCAGTGCTCCTGCAGTCACCATGATGGCAGCGGCGATTGAAGATTTTGCGTTTATAGCTAACATCATCATTTCCTCTTGAGCTAAAGATGAGACCTCCGGATTCGGAGTCAGTGGAGGCTGCGCGTCGGTCGGCAAGTCTCCACTCGGTAGATGGGAATCCACAAAGTTGTTTGTCCAAGCCAGACTTTCCGATGCGGCCAAGTGATTCTGAAAGAACAAACTGCCAGCCGCCAACACACTCAAGCTGATACCGCGTTTAGCAAGCAGCGTACGCAGCTTTCGACGGCCTCGTTTTAGCCTTCCTTCCACCGCACTCAAGCTCAACTCCATTCGCTCGGCGATCTCCGGCGCGGAATGTCCGAGCAAATAATGCTCGACCAATGGAGCCCGAAGACGCTCTGGCAGATTCTCAAGCTCCCGGTCAAGTGCCTCGAGTTCCATTTTGCGGGCCAACCCCGATGCCGGATCAGTTTCATTGTCACATGGCTTGATCACATCGTCGCAACCTGAGTTCTTGGTGTGGGTGGGAGTCGAGAAGTGCTTACTGCGGATTCGACTGGCGGTCCGATAAGCGACTCCGTGCAGCCAGGCTGCAACCGATGCTCGCTTCTGAATCTTCTTTGCCGATTGCAGCAGCACCAAAAAAGTTGCCTGAAAGGCATCTTCAGCGTGAGCCGCGTCGGAAACCGTCAAGCGGCAAACAGTGGCCACCATGGTTGAGTAGCGACGAATCAATTGCTCCATCGCTTCCATGTCACCAGCTTCCAAATACAGAGCCAGGAGCTCCGCATCGGGTTGCAGCTTGTCTCGTTCGTCCCGCTGATCAGCGAGACACGAAAGGTGATTCAGAAGCTTGTTTTTGGGCGTGCTGTCGCTCATAACATCTCGTTAGTGCAGCGAGGGCCAGAATCCGGGCGCGGTTTCTGAATAGAACTTCTGCTCTCTTTTCGTCTGCCTCAGGCGACCACAGAATCGCAAGAAACCGGAGGCAATGTGCGTACCCTTTTGAACGGTCCGCCTTGAGATTTCTTAGATTTTCCCGACTGACACGCTACGTTGAACCAAATTAAGCGTCTAGCGTTGGAATTAAGTAAAGATGGAGCGAGTTCAACAAAGACCGAGCCAGAGCAATTCGCTACTCAGAGAAGCAAAATGCAGAGAGTGGAGCAGACCAGGCTCACTGCGCCGGGGCCGGGCGACCAGGGCGTTGAGGACGTGGATAAAGGCAGCAATCCACGGGGCAGACATCATGGCTTGGCCCAAGTTCACCGATCGATCGTCGGTCCGGAAGATCATAGATCCGCTCTTCTAGAAGCTCGCGAATCATGGCGATAAACTTGGGATGCACGCCAACCGTAGGGGCCCGCACAAAGTCAACCTCCAGCTTCTCGCAGATCTCTTTGGCTTCCGTGTCCAAGTCAAAGAGTACTTCCATATGATCCGAGATGAAGCCTATTGGAACCACGGCGAAGCTTTTCACGCCCGCTGCGGCAAGCTCTTCGATGCGATCGCAGACGTCGGGCTCCAGCCACGGTTGCTGTGGCGGACCACTTCGACTTTGATACACCAACTCCCAGCTGTCGTGACCGAGCTGCTCTGCGACAAGCCGCGATGCTTCTGTTAACTGAGCTACATAACGGCTGTGCTCTGCCATCGACATTGGAATGCTGTGAGCGGTGAAAAGTATCTTGGTCGCAGTTCTTTGCTCTTCGTTGAAGGATGCGAGCGATTGGCCAACGAGCTCCGCCTGCGCTTCGACGAAGAGCGGATGATTGAAACCTTTGCGGACTTTTTGAATTGTCGGTGCGGATTCACCAACGTGCTCGCAAGCGTCGAGAATGTTTTCTCGATACTGGCGACAACCTGAGTAGCAACTGAACATACTCGTGAAAAACGCAATAACCTTCTGCTTGCCATCGGCACGCATTTGTTCCACTACATCCGGTAGCAAAGGATGCCAGTTGCGGTTGCCCCAATAAACGGGCAAGTCGACATTGTTTTCGTCCAGTTCTTTCCGCAAAGCATCGATCAGCTTCCGGTTCTGATCGTTGATCGGGCTCACGCCGTCGAAGTGTTTATAATGTTCCGCCACTTCCAGCATGCGTTCTCGCGGTACTGGTTTCCCACGCAGAACGTTCTCCAGAAACGGCATCACGTCATCGGGACCTTCGGGGCCGCCGAAGGAAACCAAGAGAATTGCATCATACTGGGCGGTGCGGGCTTCTTGCTCAGTGGCCATTTCAGACTACTTTCATGAGTGCTTTACTAAGTTCGAGTGAATAAGCTCGACGAACTGCCAACTCGTAACTTATTGAAGGTAATACGTGGTATCAGGTGAGATTATAGATCTTCAGCAAGTTCGACCAGACTCCCTAGGATTGGAATCTGGGTGAATTGCTTCAGCAAGCTTTTATTCGACAGCTGCGAAGGATCCTGAAACGCATCCCAAGAATTCAACACGATAGCGGATAGCTGCAATCCGCGCGACTCAATCGCGGTGATACTCAGCAGAGTGTGATTTACAACTCCTAGTTTATTGGCGGCGACTAACGCGATAGGCAGCTGCAATGACTCTGCGAGATCAAGGACCGTCGTCGAGTTGGAAATTGGCGAAAGCACACCTCCCGCACCTTCGATTATCAGGTAGTCACACCTGCCCTCAAACCACTCTGCGCCCTCCCTCAGCAGTTGCTCGTCTACCTCTCTGGACTCCAGGCCAGCGGCAACGGGCGGAGCCACTGGAGCCTGAAACACTTGGGGACAGATTCGCTCAATCGGCCATTTCGCATCAACGGCCTTCGAAAGCACCTGCGGGTCACCGCTTTCTCCTGAACCACCACTTGCGACAGGCTTATATACCCCTACAGAACGGCTTGGCGTCAAAGCACGTGCAAATTCAACGCATTGATATGTCTTACCGACTTCAGTGTCGGTGCCAACTACGAAAATTCCCGCGGTCTGCATGTTGTTCGAAGAGTCAATTTGTTGGAGGGAGCTATGACAAAAAGTTCAAGCACATTGTATTTCTGCCTCACATTATTTTATACTGTCCGCTCTTCTCACACCGCTAATTGAGCCATCCCCCGGGTTCGCCTCCCACGCCGCTTTCGCTCACGTTCTTTTTCTCCGCATGGTTTCTTCCTCATCTATTCGTTTGGCTCTGGTGCAGCAAACTTGCACACAAGACAAAGAAAGGAACCTTAGTTTAGCCTTGTCAAGGATTGTAGACGCGGCAGACCAAGGAGCCCAGATCGTTTGCTTGCAGGAAGTGTTCAACACGCTTTACCCTTGCCAGTCGGAAGAACATCGCAATTTTGATCTAGCCGAGGAAATTCCTGGGCCCACGAGTAACGCATTGAGCGAGGCGGCGAAAAAGCACGAAGTCGTTGTTACTTGCTCGCTATTTGAAAAACGCACCTCGGGGCTCTACCACAACACTGCCGTTACCTTCGATGCTGACGGTTCCCAAGCTGGCCTGTATCGCAAGATGCATATTCCAGACGACCCATCGTATTACGAGAAGTTTTACTTCACGCCGGGCGACCTGGGTTTCACGGTAGCGAGGACTCGATATGCCACGTTGGGCGTTGGCGTTTGTTGGGATCAATGGTATCCCGAAGCAGCACGGTTGTTTGCGCTTCGCGATGCACAGATCTTGCTTTACCCGACCGCTATCGGGTGGCTGCACGACGAGAAAGAAGAGTTCGGATCGGCTCAGCACGATTCATGGGAAACCATGATGTTTTTTTCTT
>PKCQ01000484.1 GCA_002862265.1 Planctomycetaceae bacterium
TCGATCACATTTCGCAATTCACGTACGTTGCCGGGCCAACTATGTCGAGTCAGTAACTCCAATGCCTCAGGCGCAATTCCGGTCAGTTGTCGCCCCGCATGATGCTTAAGTTGTTCGATGAAATGCTTGGCGAGCAACGTAATGTCGTCCTTACGATACCTCAGCGGTGGCACGTCGAGTTCGATCACGCGCAGCCGGAAAAAAAGATCCGCTCGAAATTCTTTTTCTTTGACAGCTTCTTCCAAGTCTCGATTAGTCGCGGCGATGACCCGCACATCCGTCTGAATCGACTTGTTTCCTCCGAGACGCTCGAAGGGCTGGCCCTCTAGCACACGCAAGAACTTGGCCTGCAACTCCAGCGACATCTCACCGATTTCATCCAGGAATAGCGTCCCACCATCGGCCGATTCAAACTTACCGGTCTTTCTCTCCGTCGCACCGGTGAAAGCGCCTTTCTCGTGCCCGAAGAGTTCACTCTCGAGCAAAGTTGGCGCAAGTGCTGCACAATTCAAGCAAACCAGCGGGCCGTTCTTCCGTTTCGAAGCTTTATGAATCCCCCGCGCAACCAACTCTTTGCCGACGCCGCTCTCTCCCCGCACCAAAACGGTTGCTTGGGTCGGTCCAGCTCTTTCGATTGTCCGCTTCACTCGCAACAGCGCCTCGCTATCACCAACAAGGATCGTCGACTGGTCCAACTGCTCTTCAAGCTGATCCGCACGACGACGACTGCTTTCCAAAGAACGCGTCAGGTCTTCATTGGCCTTCAAACGCGAAAAAGCGATCCCGAGATTATCTGCAACTCCGACCGCTATTTCCAAATCCACATCGCTGAGCATCCTTTCTGGCCCGGCTGTGTAGAGATGAAGGAGCCCTTCAACCTTGCGATCTTCGCCTACACGTACCGGTGCACAGATAATGCTGACAACTTCGCGCTGCCCCGATTCGCGAGCCACCGAGAGTTTGGAATCGTCTTGTACATTTCGAGCTAGCACCGCCTGCCGATCTCGCAAAACGGACTCAACCAGAAAGTCGCTCACTCGGTGATAAGTCCCGCCGCTTCCTTGCTTGGCAGCCAAGACGGCTAGTGAAGGCGAGTTTCCTTCCTCTTGCGTAACAGACACTACGCCGCCAAACGAAAGCTGTAATCTTTCCAGCAGTTGATCCAGAGCAGCCTGGGCGGCGGCTTGCGGCGTCGAGGACGTGACCAAGTCAGAAATTAAACGGTAGAAGAATCCCCACTGACCAGCCGTCCTCTGACTGGAAGATGAAACCATGCTCGAGGCGTCAATTCCCTCGGCACTCCACTGTGAATTCGAAATTCGATTGACGATTGTCGGATTGACTTCTTGAGTTTTTTGGTTGCCGATCGATTCAGAAGGTAGTCTTTGACTAGGAAAGCCGCCTGCTAGACCGACGGAAAAAGTCATCCGGCATCCGCCGACGTCGATGATTTCCCCATCCTGTAGGCCTCTGGGGCCTTCGATGGTCTGGTTTTCAACCTGAGTTCCATTCCTGGATCCCAGGTCTTCCACTTGCCAGCCACCATTTTGAGTGGAAAAACTGGCATGTTTACGACTTACGCGTTCATCTTTGACCACGATCTGGCACTCGGATGAGCGGCCAACCACTACGGTTTGCTCGGGTTGCAGCCTAAGGACATCCGTCCAGCGATTCCCGAGTTCGATAACGAGGTAAGCAGCAGTCGTTTGTTGCATTGGAGTACGTTGCTAAGTATTCTGGAGCTATCTTTTCTCGAAACCTGCCAGCCTCAATCTTAGCTATTTGAGCGCGGAGCGCGCTCGAGCCACACAGAAATCTCTCTGGAGTCTGAGATGATCAAGGGACAGTATCTACATTCTGTACGAACAAAACACTTTTTGGCATCAGCAGCCCTGCTTTTCGGAATGCTGTTCAATCTGCCCGCGCACGCTCAATTCGGTAATTTCTTCGGCCGAGGGGGTGTCGTCGGCGGTGTAAGCATTGATGCTCAGGGAACACTACGATCCACGACACAGCTGGAACAAAGCGGCTTGTTGCAAGATATGAGAAATGCCGTGGCAAAGCCATCCAGCGACATGGCCCAGAAGACGCGGCTGAGAATGGTTTCACTAGCAGGTGTCCAGGCGGAAATCGCCAAGGCGTTGAGCGCAGGCAAGGAACTGAGCGAAGAAGTGCTCTTCCTCGCAGGCCTACAACGCATCGAGTATGTCTTCGTATATCCAGAGAGAAACGACATCGTCTTGGCTGGTCCAGCAGAAGGCTGGGTTGTGCGAGAAGATGCATCGGTCGTCGGTGCGAGCACCGGACGCCCCGTAATTCAACTCGAAGACTTGATCACTGCTCTTCGTGCTTCCAAGAAGATGCAAGCCGAAGCGATGACCGTCTCAATCGATCCAACTCCAGAAGGCGAACTCCGCGTCCAGCAGCTTCTCAGCCGCATGTCGGGCAACGGCTTTAATCCAAAGCAAGCTGAGCCAATGATCAAGAAGGCTCTTGGGGCTCAAGTTGTTAGCCTAAACGCAGTTCCCGAAGACTCCCGCATGGCAAGCACTTTGGTTGCGGCTGATTATAAGATGAAGCGAATCGCCATGGCTCTCGAAAACGCGCCAGTTCGCGGTTTGCCAAGCTACATGGAAATGATCCGCAACTCAGGAGCCAGCTCCACTCAGCCTCGCTGGTGGATGGCCTGCGACTACGATGCGATCCTGCACAGCGAAAACAAGCTTGCTTGGCAGCTAAGCGGCAAAGGTATTAAGGCGATGACCGAAGACGAAGTCATCGAAGCTAACGGACAACGAACTCAGACCGGCAAAGCGAACAAGACTGCCCAAAAGTGGGCGGACCTGTTCACCGAAAAGCTTGACGAACTTTGTGCCAAGAACAGCGCGTTTGGCGATCTGCGAAACGTCATGGACTTGAACATCGTCGCAACCGTAATCACTGGCCACGGCTTAGAAGACGTAGCAGGTTGCGACCTCGGGTTGCTTCGTGACAGCGACGGTGACTTGCAGACTCCTTCTTATAGAGCTCCAAAGTCAATTGATCCTCAATGCAGCTTTGTACGCGGTCGTGCTGGCTGGACCATTTCCGCAAGTGGTGGAGTGGAGATCAATCCTTGGAAGGTCGTCGGAACGCAAAGCAAGACTGACGCGGCCGTGCAAGTGGTGCACAAGAAGGCACAGCCGAGCGGCAAGAGCTGGTGGTGGAACTAAGCACTTCACAAAAAAGTCAACCTCAGCGAAGCCGCACCAACTGGTGCGGCTTTTTTTTATGTCTAGCCCCAAATACAGGCACTTAGCCAGGCCTCGAGGACAAGCACATGGCGCAAGCCAGTAAGTCCCATCACTTCCACACCATAGAAGGGAATCGTATCTTCCACCCAGTGCAATTCTGCGAGTAGCAATTCAGGACGATCCGCAATCCCAACTGCAGGCATCCTTGAGCGTTTTCTGAAGGGCTTGTATCATTGCTCGCCTTAAGACTTGCATCTGGTTGAGCCCCCGAAACCGCGTCATGATGTCCTCAAAACTCGGGTTTTGAGGAGCTAGAGAAGCTGAGCAAGTTTCCTCTCACGGCGACCTTCAACCGAAGTCATCGACTCTGCAGTATGCGATCGATACCTCGAAAAAATGTTAGTCACTCTTTCTCCAATCGCCTTTTCGCAAGAACAGGTAAGGAATTTCAAATGCGGCACGTCTTATCGGCCTTAGTTCAGAACGTTCCGGGAGTTCTCTCCCATATTTCCGGCATGCTCGCCTCACGCGGGTACAACATCGACTCCCTGGCAGTCGGTGAGACCGAAAACCCTGAGTTGTCCCGAATGACCTTTGTGGTCGTGGGCGGCGATGACGTACTGGAGCAAGTTCGAAAGCAGCTCGAAAAACTGGTGACCGTTGTAGACGTCGAAGACATCAGTTCACGGGATTTTGTCGAGCGAGATTTGATGCTGCTACGCGTTCGTGCCTCACGAGGGTCTGAACGTAGCGAAGTTCGCGAACTGGTTGAAATCTTTCGGGGAAAAGTTGTTGATGTTGGACCGGAGGAAATGATGGTCGAGATCTCAGGTCGTGCCAACAAGATCGAAGCCTTCGTAGAACGCATGCGTCCTTATGGAATCACTGAGCTGGTCCGTACCGGTCGCATCGCCCTCGTCCGCTGTGGCGAGGGTGCTCGACTCGATCCTCAGTAACCCACAACACTTCAGTCGACTGTCAATCAGCCGACTAATACAACTATTTGAACCCCAGAAGGACTATAATGACTGCCAAAATCTACTACGACAACGATGCCGACCTGTCCCACTTGAAGGACAAGACAATCGCTATTCTCGGCTATGGCTCACAAGGTCACGCCCAAGCTCAGAACCTGCGTGACAGCGGCTGCAACGTGGTCATCGGTCAACGCGAAGGCAGCGCTAACTACGACCTAGCTGTTAACCACAATTTCGAGCCCAAGCCCGTTGGTGAGGCGGTCAAGGCAGCTGATATTGTCAACATCTTGCTTCCGGACGAAGTACAAGGCGACGTCTACAAAGCAAGCATCTTGCCGAACCTATCGCCAGGTAACGTCCTCATGTGCTCGCACGGCTTCAACTTGCACTTCGGTCAAGTCGAACCACCTGCGGGTGTTGACGCACTCTTGGTCGCACCGAAAGGCCCTGGGCACTTGGTTCGCAGCGAATACGTCAAGGGCGGTGGAGTCCCAGGCTTGATCGCGGTAAACGACGATGCAAGCGACACCACTTTCCAAATCGGCCTTGCTTACGCAAAGGGCATCGGCGCGACTAGGGGCGGCGTGATTCACACGAGCTTCGCTGAAGAAACTGAAACCGATTTATTCGGTGAACAAGTGGTCCTTTGCGGTGGTGTCAGCGCGCTTGTCAAAGCCGGATATGAGACGCTAGTTGAAGCTGGCTACCAACCTGAAATGGCCTACTTCGAGTGTATGCATGAACTCAAGCTCATCGTCGACCTGTTCTACGAAGGCGGCCTAAACTACATGCGTTACAGTGTTTCCAACACCGCCGAATACGGTGACTACTCGAGTGGTCCGCGGATCATCAATGCTGAAACGAAGGCCGAGATGAAGAAGATCCTCACCGAAATTCAAAACGGCGAGTTTGCTCGCGATTGGATATTGGAAAACCGCGCTGGTGCAGCTTCCTTCAAGGCAACGCGTCGACGCGAACGCAACCACGAGATAGAACAGGTTGGCCTGCGTCTCCGCAAGTTGATGAGCTGGATCGACTCCAAGGAAGTCTAGCCTTACTGCTCCAGCCAGCTACATAAACTCACTCTCCCGCTTGCGGGAGAGTTGGAGCCTTACCGACGAAGAGGGCTTCTAAGACGCACCCATGATCCGAGTTTCCTGAATGGACACAATCCGCGCAAGAGGAGTCCGCGTTCACAACCTGAAGAACGTGAACGTGGACATCGCGCGAGGGAAGATTATCGCACTTTGCGGACTCAGCGGCTCCGGCAAAACCTCTCTGGCCCTCGACACGCTCTATGCCGAGGGACAGCGCCGCTACATCGAAAGCTTTTCTGCCTACACTCGGCAATTCCTAGAACGACTTGAAAAACCCGAGTTCGACTCCATCGAGGGCTTGCCACCCGCTCTAGCCGTCACCCGTGGAGGCGCTCAACGCGGCAATCGCAGCACAGTCGGCACCGCCAGTGAGACGCTCGACTACCTTCGAGTCCTGTACGCCAACGTCGCTAAGCTCTCGTGCTACGGCTGCGGACAAGCCATCCATGCGTACTCCCCACAATCTATGGCAGAGCTGATTTCGCAGCTGCCTGAGCAACGGCTCATGCTTGGGTTCGAAATTGAATGGGAAGATGCCGGCGAGCGATCTTCTCTTTTTGCCGATCTGCAGAACCAAGGCTTTGTAAGAATCGTTGTTGCGGGCAATACATTTAACTTAGGTGATGCCGCGCGTGGCCAACTCGCGGATGCGGCAGCCAACGCGAAGTCAGCAAGCATTATCGTCGATCGACTCAAAGGCGGCGATGGTCCAGGCAGAACTTCTGAAAGCCTGGAAACAGCCTTCGATCATGGACTAGGGTGCATCACACTTTATTTAGAACAGGAACCGGACGATGTAGATCTTGCCTTACCACCATACACAACCCTTGAGATTGATGGACGCGAGTGGCATCGGCTGTCGTTTCATCGACAACGCAAGTGCTTGAGTTGTGATATCACTTTTCCAGATCCCGAGGCACGACTGTTCAGTTTCAATAGCCCGCTGGGAGCTTGCACCAAGTGCGAAGGCTTTGGAGACACCGTCGACCTAGACTGGGACCTAATCGTTCCGGATAAATCCAAGAGTATTTCTGAAGGTGCTGTCGCCCCCTGGAATTCACCGGCCTACGAACACAACCTCGACGAATTACTGGACATTGCCGCCGAGTTAGGGCTGCCGGTTGACGTACCGTTTAAGAAACTCTCGAAGCGACAGACTACGTTGCTCATGGAGGGCGACAAGGATCTGGGTTACGCTGGAATCCGAGGCTTTTTTCGCTGGTTGGAACGCAAGAAGTACAAGATGCACGTGCGTGTTTTCTTATCCCGATGGCGTTCCTATAACACTTGCGACCAGTGCAGCGGCCAGCGTCTCTCTCCTGAAGCGCTCAGCTACAAGATTGGCGGACAATCGATCGCCGAGCTGTGCGATCTTCCGGTTCAGGAACTCGATGCGTTATTGGACAACGTCGAGTGGAATGAACGTGACACGACCGTTGCAAAAATTCCGCTTGAACAGGTGCGAGCCAGGCTCGGATACCTTTGCTCAGTCGGCCTTGGTTATTTACAACTCTCACGAACGATGCGAACACTTAGTGGAGGTGAAGCACAGAGAACGGCACTGACAGCCGCACTCGGCTCAAACCTAGTGAATATGCTATATGTGCTCGACGAGCCCTCGGTGGGACTCCACCCACAAGATGTGGATCGGTTAAGCGACGCAATCGGTAGTCTTGCTGAGCGTGGCAACACGGTCGTAATCGTTGAACACGAAGATGCGCTCCTCAAGAAAGCCGACGAGCTGATTGAGCTCGGGCCTTCGGCTGGTTCTCTTGGCGGAGAAATTGTCTACCAAGGCCCCATTACCGCCAGGAAAAAGGCGGGCATACCCAGCCTGACACTCGACTATCTCAACAAGAAAAAACACGTTGCAGTTGCTGCCAGCACGCGTGACTCAAAACACTCGCTCACGATTTCTGGCTGTTGTGGCAATAACCTGCAAGATGTTTCTGTCGACTTCCCGCTCGGAGTACTTTGTGCCATCACAGGTGTCAGTGGGAGTGGAAAAAGCAGCTTGGTTCAAGATACTCTATTCCCGGCGCTTCAGTCACATTTGGGCTGCAAGACCGAGAAACTGACGAACTTGCCCTACAAGTCACTCAAAGGCTCGGGCAAGATCGACGAGTGTATCCTGGTCGACCAAGGCCCAGTCAGTCGCTCGCCGCGGAGTAACCCGGTCACATACGTAAAGGCCTTTGACGAAATCCGCAAAGCCTTCGCGGCGACGAGCGAAGCGAAGCTGAAGAACTTCACTCCAGGTCACTTCAGTTTTAACAGCGACCTAGGACGCTGCCCGCAGTGTAGCGGAGACGGCATTCTGCAAATCGACATGCAATTCTTGGCCGACGTCGAGATGACTTGTCCTGATTGCTCTGGAACTCGTTATCGCAAAGAGATCCTCTCTGTGCGATATCGTGATCAGTCTATTGCGGACGTCTTGTCGCTGAGTGTCGCTGAAGCGATTTCCTTCTTCCGCGGCTCGCCCAAGGTTCAAGAGAAGCTCAAAGTACTGCAAGACGTAGGCTTGGACTATCTGCAACTCGGACAGTCCGCCACTACGTTAAGTTCCGGTGAAGCTCAGCGGCTGAAGCTCGCAGGCTTCCTCGCATCTGCGTCCAAGAAACGGACCCTTTTCCTGCTTGACGAGCCGACGACTGGATTGCACTTCGAAGATATTTCACAGCTACTGAAGTGTTTCCAAGTGCTACTCGATGGCGGACATTCCTTGATCGTCATCGAACACAACATGCACTTGGTCTCAGCCGCAGATCACGTCATCGATCTCGGACCTGGAGCAGCAGAGCAAGGTGGGCAAATCGTTGCTACCGGTACACCTCGCGAAATAAGCCGCGACGCCGCCTCGAAGACCGGCCAGTACTTGAAAGAATTCTTCGATCGCGAGATCAAAGAGCTCGAGGTGGAAAACTGCTACTTCCCCATGTTCGTCTCGGCGAGCCGATTAGAAGCGGAGAAGGACCACATCGAAGACTTCGCCCCGGAAGTTGCGTGGGTTACTCGAAGCGGAAACACCGATCTCGAGGTCCCGATCGCGGTTCGCCCGACATCAGAGACGGTGATGTACCCGCATTACGCGCAATGGATTCGTTCGCACAGAGACTTGCCTTTGCGATTAAACCAGTGGTGCAACGTCGTGCGCTGGGAGTTCAAGCACCCGACGCCGTTCCTGCGCAGCCGCGAGTTCCTGTGGCAGGAGGGGCACACGGCACACGCGACGTACGAGGAGGCGAACGATATGGTGATGGCCATCCTCGAGCTCTACCGCGCGGTGTACGAGGATCTGCTCGCGGTCCCCGTCGTCCCCGGCCACAAGGCGTGTCCGCGGGGGGGCTCGCGCGTTTTTGTGGCGTCGCGCG
>PKCQ01000487.1 GCA_002862265.1 Planctomycetaceae bacterium
CAGGAGATGTCACCGCGATCTTGCGTGAGAGCGCTGGAAAGCATGAGTTTCATTCGCCCGGTGAAAGTCGGTGACATTCTTTGCGTCTACACCGACATCATGACCGTCGGTCGCACCTCCGTAACGGTGCATGTCGAAGCATGGGTCCGCCGCGACCGACTGAGTGATCGCGAGAGAGTCACCGCAGGAGTCTTCAAGTTCGTCGCGCTCGACGACTCAGGAACTCCAACGCCTGTCCCACCCGAGGAAGAAGTCCCAGACTACGACACCTAGCTGCGAGACCTTGGGAAAGTCCTTTCCACTCCAAGCATTTCTCGCGCGAGGCCGGGTCAACTGGAACCGCTCGACTTACCTCAAGCAGCTTGTAGGGAAGGGGGAAGAATCACGCAGAGGGAATGAGAATCGTGGCCGGAGGATCCCGAATGGCAACTGAGCTCTAAGAATCCACTTTCCTCCATTTACACCGCGGCTCTTCGGGAAAAGCGAGTTGCTTTGGAAGTCATATCACAACGCCTTTTAGCAGGTTGGCTCATGAGCAGCCGACAAAGACTATCTTTAATTAGAATAAATGCGAACAACCAATCGACCTTTGCACACAGGTTCTACAAATTGCGAAAAACGTTAAAATCGATGCAGAGCATTCTTGCTTTCACTCTCTTGCTGAGTCTCACTGTCTTGAACGGCTCGACCTTCAGCCAAGAAAAAACACCCAACGTTTTGTTTATCATCGTGGACGACCAGTCTCCATTCGACCTCAAGGCCTACACGCCAGACTCAGCACTGCAAACGCCGAACATCGATCGTTTGGCCCGCGAAGGCGTAGTGCTGGATGCAGCTTATCAAATGGGATCCTGGACAGGCGCCGTTTGCACCGCGTCTCGACATATGATCATGACGGGCCGAACGCTATGGCACGCCCGCCCCAAGTATTCCAATAAAAAAAAGTCGCAGACCTCAACGACAATCGCACCTGCGAAGCTGGTGGAGAACACTCTCCCCGCAGTCTTCAATCGCGCTTGCTACGACACGATGCGGACTTGCAAGAATGGCAACAGCTACGGCGCGGCCAACTCACAGTTCACGATTCGACATGAAGCGACAAGACGAGGCGGTACCGATGCAACCGGCAGTGCGTGGCACGCGGAGCAAGTCTTGAACTATCTGAATGAACGTCAATCAAGCAAGGACTCCGATCCCTTCTTGATCTATTTCGGCTTCTCCCATCCGCACGACACACGCGATGGCAAGCCTGAGTTGCTGGCGAAATACGGAGCGACGAACCACAAGGACAAGAAATCACTTCCTTCAGCTCACCCCGATCAGCCAGCACTCCCCAAAAATTATCTTTCGGCTCACCCCTTCAACAACACTCATTTGAATGTACGAGACGAAGTGAATGTGAGCGGCGTCTGGAAAAATCGCGATGAAGCCACAATTCGCAATGAAATCGGTCGCCAATACGCTTGTAGCGAAAACATCGACGTTCAGATTGGTCGCGTGCTGGAAAAACTCGATGCAATGGGCGAGCTCGACAACACCTTCATCTTTTACACCTCTGACCATGGCATGGCCATTGGCCGCCACGGGCTCCAAGGGAAACAGAACCTCTACGAACATACTTGGCGTGTGCCCATGATCGTCAGAGGCCCCGGCCTTCCCGCTGGAAAACGGGCGAGCGGCAACGTCTATTTGCTGGACGTGCTCTCGACGCTCTGCGATCTCACCGGCGTTGAGACTCCCTCGACGAATGAAGGCCTAAGCTTTAAACCAGTTCTGCTGGGTAAAGCCAATACCGTCCGCGAGGTCCTATACGGTGCTTACACCGGTGGAGAGAAACCTGGTATTCGTTGCGTCCGAAAGGGTGACTGGAAGTTGCTCCGCTACGAATCAGAGAAGGAAGGCTCGAAGACAACACAGCTCTTCAACTTGGCCGACAACCCGCTAGAACTCCTTGAGCAACACCGCGCCCCCACAGTCATCAAACTCACCGGAGTCCAACCAACGAAGGCGCAGCGCAACTTGGCTGACAATCCGGAGCATGCTATGAAGCTAGCTGAAATGGAGCGGCTACTGAAATCAGAAATGCTACGTCTAAATGATCCACACAGGCTGTCAGAATAGAAATGAGGGCGTCATCAGTTTGCCTTGGTTACTGCAGAGCAGTGCGTTCGCGTACTTCACTTCTTTCGCGGTTCCGCCGAAAAACCTGCCAAACTAAACGGGTGGCGATGCCATTGGACTCGTCACCTCGTCCACTGCTAGCCCTCAGAAGTTCACTAAGAAACGAAGACTCACCTATTCGCCGAGAGCTTTGGTAATCGCAATAGCCGCTTGCTCGGCCAGTGCTTCCGAGCCTTCCTTGGAGAAGTGCACATTGGCTTTGAGCTGTAAGTCAGGATGCTTCATACAGAAGCCGTACTGATCATCAGTTGGAATTCCAGATTCCGCCATGATAGGCGCGGCGATCTCATTGTACCTTGCCGAATCGCCAACAACACGACCCTTTGCCCCCGAAGGAACGGGCGTCGTATTACGCCAGACTAGCTTGGCACCTATCTTCTTTAGACGCTCGACAATTTTCCTCAAGTTGGCTTCGTACTCACCAGGTGCAACTTGTGGCTTGCTAGTCTTCAACTGGGGATCAGCAAGGTTCTCACCCTTCGGCCCCATATATTTCAGATCGTGCAAACCAAAATTGAAGTGAATCACGTCCCACTTGCCGTCGCCTAGCCACTTGTCCAAATCGGCAACTCCCTTCGTAGTCGGCCCGCAGTTGGTCAGCGGACGATGCACGTTTGCCTTGCCTTCCATCAGCTTGCGAACCGGGACGGTGTAGCCAATCGAAATGGAATCGCCGATCAACAGCACTCTCGGTAACTTCGGGTTGTCGACGACTTTTTCCATCGCCGGGTTTTTCCGCGGCTGCCTTTTCTGGTTTGCCTTCTTTTCCGTCTGCGCTTCGGTATAGGAGCAAAATAACAGAGCGATGAGTAATGCAGATACGATTTTCCTGTTCATTTGGATTCTTCTTTGATTTCAGGTGCAGTATTTGTCGTGTTGGCCAGGCCGGGTGGCAATTCCATGATCCGAATCTTGCGAAAATGGATCTCCTTACCTTCCGACTCAAGGCAGATATAGCCCTTCTTGAGCGAGGCATTCCGAATGCCGTTCACGAACTTGCCGTTCACCGACAGTTTTACCACGCCGTCCACGGCCACAAAAAGATAGCGATTCCACTCGCCAACGCCTTTGCAGCGATTCTCCAAGGACTTGCTACGGTTACCGCGTGGATTGTCCGGAGTCGCTGTCATCCCGCCCGCACCGAACAACTCGCCGTGAACATAAGCGATTGGAGGCAACTTACCGTTGCGGCCGCGATGCTGGTTGACCCAATCAAGCTCCAGCATCTGCACTTCCATACCGAGCGGCAATCGATTCCCACTCGGCCTTGCGTCGGACCAAAGAAACATCCCGGAGTTCCCGCCAGGCTCCATGTGCCGCCATTCCACTTCGATGATGAAGTTTTCGTACATGCGGTCTGTGCGCATGACACCAATCGGCTTGCCAGTGCAAATGAGCAGGCCGTCTTGGACCGACCAAGTCTCAGGAGAAGTATTCACATCCACCCAACCGCTCAGATCATTGCCGTTGAACAAGTCTCGAAACTCGAGTGGCAGTGCAGGTGAATCAGCTTGCTGGGCAAGACAACACGAAGAAAGCCAAACTACGGGTAGAAAAATGCTCAATCTCTTCATCAGTTCTCTCATCCTGTTAACAACTTCGAATTGAAGGAGCCTTCATTGATCGTCGGTCGTTCAATGCGCCCCTTGTTGTCGTAAGTCAACTTCATGTTATCTAACCCGAGTAGATGCAATATCGAAGCATGAATATCGCGAACATGCATGCGATCCTCAACCGCATATAGCCCTAGTTCATCTGTGGCTCCGATCGCTTGACCACCTTTTACACCGCCACCAGCCATCCAGATGGAAAAGCCTGTAGGATTGTGATCGCGACCGTTTCCTTTTTCGCTCATCGGCGTCCTTCCAAACTCGCCCCCCCAGACAACCAAGGTTTCATCCAGCATACCCCGTTGCTTCAGATCCTTGAGCAAAGCTCCAACGGGCTTATCCATCTCTTGGCAGCGAGCACTGTGATTGGTCTCAATTGCGGAGTGTGAATCCCACTTACTGCCCGTTCCACTATACAGCTGAACAAATCTTACCCCCCGCTCGACCAGCCGCCGTGATAGCAAACAAATGCGCCCGAACGGCTGCGTCACCTTGTCGTTCAGCCCGTACATATCTTGAGTAGTTGCAGTCTCACGAGACAAGTCGACTGCCTCTGGCGCCTCGGCTTGCATTCGGAAAGCGAGTTCATAACTCTTGATTCGAGCTTCCAATTCGCTCTGCTGTGGATGCAAAGTCGCATAGTCTGCATTCCAGCTTTGCAACAACTCGAGTTTGGAGTTGACACGTTGCGGCGAAAGGCCCTCTGGTGTGCTCAGATTCGCAATCGGCTCGTCCTGCTCACCCCGGATTCTGACGGCTTGATGAGCCGCAGGCATAAAGCCGCTGCCCCAATTGCGAGGTCCATTGACGGGCTTTCCAGCCTTGTCGCACATCACGACAAAAGAAGGCAGATTTGAATTCATCGTACCCAAACCATAATTCACCCATGCACCCAGCGAAGGGCGGCCAGCAAAGTTGATGCAAGTATTCATCTGACAAACGCCGCCAGAGTGATTGATGCCGTCAGTCCAGCAAGAACGAATGACAGCAAGATCATCCATATGCTCGGCAATGTGTGGCATCCAATCCGAAGCCCACAAGCCGCTTTCGCCATACTGCCGCCACTTGCGAGGCGAAGCCAGCAGCGGCGCGCCCTTTTCGCCCATCGCCGTAATCGGTTCCTTGAAAGAGCTGGGAAGAGGTTTACCAGCAAGTTCATTCACGAGTGGCTTGGGATCCACCAAATCTACGTGACTAGGGCCTCCTTCCATGAACAACCAAATGACGCTCTTCGCCCTTGGCCGGTGATGCAAAGCAGCTTGGGCCATGTCCGAATGCATTAAGCAGTTCAGTGCAACCGCACCAAAGCCTACTCCGCTGGTCTGCAAAAAATCACGTCGGGTCACCATACTCAGATCCTGCTGAAAACAGCCTACTCCACGTATAAGAATTGACTTGAGTTGAATAAAACATGGCAGAAGTCGGCGAGATCTTCTTCGACCAAGGGATCTTGCGATTCCTCGCCCGCACTCAGACGCAGATACCGTGTTGCTCCTGCCAGCTCTCGAGGCGTAGGGGCGCGATTCCAAGCCAACCAAAAGCAAATTTCAATCGCAGCCAGGCTACTATTCGATTCTTTTAGCACACGTTTGGCCATGGCCTTGGCTCGGCCCAGTGCATAGTCACCGTTGAACATCAGCAAAGCTTGATTTGCTGTTGTCGTCCGATCTCGGACCGCCACACTTTGCAAGCCGCCGACCATATCAAAACCGTGCAGGAAGTTCTCGTTCTGATTCCGAAAACTCTTCACATACAAAGCTCGCTTTGGTGAAGCTTCCGCAACGCTTGGTCCACCCATTGCCGAACGCAATTCACCACTCGCAGCCAACATTGCATCTCGGATCTGCTCAGCACGCAGGCGTCGCACCGGGTGTCGCCAAAGAAGCAACTCTGCTGGATCCTTCTGCTGGTAGCTCTCTGCGTTCGAATGCTCGGCCGACTGCTGCCAAGTTGCCGAGGTGAGAATTAGTTTGTGCAGCTCCTTGAAGCTCCCACCTAAATCAACAAACTGTTGTGTCAACCAATCCAACAATTCGGGATGTGTCGGCAACTGCCCCTGAGTGCCGAGATCGCTCGGTGTCGCAACTAAGCCGCTGCCAAAATGCTGCTGCCAAATGCGATTGACGATCACACGGTTTGTAAGCGGATTTTTGGGATCGCCGATCCATTCGGCCAATGCCGTTCGCCGGCCTGTGGAGTGCCGCTCCAAGTGCGAGGGGCTCTGGACTTTGCCTGACTTAAGCTCTGCCATCACCTTCAGATAACCTGGCTCCACGGCCTTGTGCAACGCGTCTTTGGGCACGCTGGTCGGGGAGCTAAGACCATCGAAGTCAGTTGCCGCCATCATCGCAGGCAATGGCTTCGGTTTGGCCTTGCTGAACTCTTCCAACCGCTTGAGCAGCTCCGCATGCTTGGCCTTGTCTTCCTTGGACATGCTTCTCAGCGGGCCACCACCTTCCTCCTCGAACTGGCGGAACACGAGGTAGGCCATTTGGTTCTGCCACGAGGTCCGCTGCTCGACCGGCATATGAAAGCAAGCTTGAATGTCGAGCGGAAACTTATCGACGGTCGAGATCCACTTCTTCCTATGATAGGGCTCGATAAGTGCGTCGATCTCGGTCTGAATCTCACGAGTCACCTCACGATACTTAGCTAACTCTGATTCATACACCTGCTTCTGCTCTAGCGTCGCAGCCACGAGATCATCCCGCCAACTGATTGGCTCGAAGAAGGAACGCAGTTTAAAATAATCCTGCTGCGGAATGGGATCAAACTTGTGATCGTGACAGCGAGCGCAAGCCATGCTCAGGCCAAGAAACACATCGCCAGCGACATCCGTCATCTCGTTCATGATGTCGTTCCAGTGACCACGGGCGTCACGCTGGTTGTATTCGTAGATGCCAAGCCGCAAGAATCCGGTCGCAATCCAGTGATCTGGATTATCTTCCCCGATCTCATCCCCGGCGAGTTGCTCACGGACAAATTGCGAGTAAGGCTTATCCTCGTTGAACGCGTTAACCACATAGTCTCGATAACGCCAAATGTGTGGCCGATAAGCGTCTTGATTCCAACCATCTGATTCTGCATACCGGACAAGATCCAACCAAAATCGCGCCCAGTGCTCGCCATATCGAGAATCATCGAGCAATTGCTGCACTCGACGCTCCCAAGCATCCGCTGCATCATCCGCAACGAACTCTTGCACCTCATTCGGTGAAGGAGGCATGCCAAGCAAGTCGAAATACAACCGCCGCAGCAAGACCTCCTTCGAAGCTTGATCTGTTGGTCTCATTTCATTCTGATGCAGCTTCGCGACTACAAACCGATCAATCGGATTATGAACGAATCGATTTCCCAAAGAGTCGGGCAGGGTAGGGGGCACGGCTCCAGCAAATGGCTGAAAAGCCCACCACTGACGATCTTCGGCAGTGATTGCTCCTGATTCGCCTCTCAGCTTGGTTTCCTCCGGCCAAGGCGCGCCTGCCTTCAACCACTTTTCAAACTGAGCAACACTACGTTCGGGCAGCGGACCAGTGGGTGGCATTTCAAAACTCTCGTACCGAAGTGCCTCGAGTAACAAATTACCATCTGTGTTTCCAGCTTCGCCCAAAAGAGAGCCACTCTCACCGCCTGCCAGAAATGCTTTGTGAGAATCCAATCTCAAACCGCCCTCTTGCTTCGATTCGCCGTGACAGGAAATACAATTTGAAATCAGGAGCGGCCGAATCTCTTGCTCAAAATGCCGCAACCCTTTATCGGAGCCCTCAAACTCCACGCTTGCCTCCTGCGCGAGCACCGACTGGCGCCAAAGAACGCCAATCGTCAGCCACAAACAGATCGCGAACCCGAGAACGCGCGGCGGACGATCTTGCAGCTCCAGAATCGGCGATAGCGGCAAAAGGCCCCTCATCAGCGTACTCCCACAAACGCTACGTCATCTGATGTAACTCGCAACACTTTTGGCAAGGCCCTCGCATCCGCTCGCAGGACGATCAGATGCCGGCCAGCAGCAAGCTTGGTGCTGAACACCGATTGCCCATCCTCCATCTTGCCGTCTACCAGCTTGCCATCAATCCACAATTTAGCCGCACACGAAACCTGCAGACTGACCTGACCTTCTGCAGCAACATCGACTTGCGTTCGGGCGTAGACATTGACCAACGAAGTGTGAAAAGAGGTTGGCGTTGCTTTTTCGATCCAACTCTTCGGCAAGTCACCATTCACACGAGTCGTCTGATAAAGCCAGCCTTGAGTGACTTCGCCACCGACAATCTTCTCAGTACCAAAATCCTGTTCGCGTCGATGTGTTCCTGCATACAACTCCATCTCGCGTGCGACACCACCTTGGCTGGCATCGAACTCGCCTGGCTTGCCAAGCTTGGACAAGAAGGCGATCAGGTCGATTTGTTCCTGACGACTGAGCTTGTCCACAACTCCCAGTGGCATCAGCGACTGCGCCTCACGTTTGGCCACCACCTCGACTTGCGGAATGCGAATCTCCTTGTCTTTCGCATCACGAAGAATTAACTCTTCCTTGGTGCTGTCTAGCTCGATCCCAGTCAGGATCTGATCGTCCTCGGTCATCACGGTCACCGCGTGATAGTTCTCCTTGATCTTCGCATTCGGATCAAAGATCGATTCCACCAAGTAGTCGACAGGAGCGCTGGCCCCGAGGCTGGTCATATCAGGACCGACCTTGCCGCCCACTCCGCCGATTGCATGACAAATCGCACACTGTAGATCCTGTCGACGATAAACGAGCTCGCCCTTGACCGGATCACCCGTTGGCACCTGAGCCGCTATCCCCGTCATAAATTCCGCGGTGAAAACCACTTTTTCCATCTTCATCAAAGGTGTGAGCGCTGCCACCAACTCGGGCTCCTT
>PKCQ01000401.1 GCA_002862265.1 Planctomycetaceae bacterium
AATGGCGATCAGCCAGACTCCAACGCCAACCCGGCAGCTAGCCAGAATTCGGCTAGTAACGGCAATCCTCGCTCTGCCGATAGCCAAACTAGCGATGAAGAAACGTCACGCAAGGAAGACTTACCGCCACTCGATCCCATTCCGTCGGATAAGGCTGTTGAAGTCATCGAGGAATGCAAACGCGTCGCGAATCATTTGTTCGGCACCATGCCGAACTCGCTTGAAGCCAAAGAAATGCTGGCTAGAACCGAGTTCGAGTTCGGCGATACTGCGAAGGCTCGAGTCGTCTGGGAATCCATCCTCAAACTCAACCCTCAGTTTCTCTATGCTCTACGCGGGCTAGGAGACATCGCGACTCAGGAAGGCGAATTGGAGCTAGCCGTCAATTACTATCGCAAAGCTTGCGAGTTTGACCCGACTAGTATTTCACGAAGAGTCACGCTGGGAGTTGCCTTGACCCAAGCGGCGAAACTGGAGGAGGCCAAGACCGAACTGGAGTCGGCACTCGAAAACAATCCAGGTCACGGTGGTGCACTCGCTGAGCTCGGCCAGGTGCTCCTGCTCTTGAAGGATTTTGAAGGAGCGAAGAATCGTCTCGACGCGGCGTTGGTAGCCAAGATTCCTGCCAACAATATCGCCAAGCCTCACCTCGGACTTGTGACGGCTTATCAGCGCCTGGGGGATCGTGAAAAAGCCAAGTTCCATCAGGCCGAGTACCAAAAGTTGAGCCGTGATGGCTCCCAAGTCAACTCTGAGACTCGTGACTACAACGACCTTGCAGCAATCAGAAAAGACGTAGGCCGATTCTACGTCGATATGGCTCGCGTCTACGTGACGGGTGGGTTCCCAGCTTCCGCTTCGTTGCTCTTGATTCGCACTAGCCAAATGGACAAGCAAAATACTGGCTGCAGGCAAGCTTTGGCCTTCTTTTCGATGCAGCAACGAAAACCATACGAGGCAATTCGTTGGCTTGGTGAACTACAGAAAATCGAACCCGAGAACTTCACTTACACCAAAGAAATCTCTCGCTTGTATGTGCAAACCTCCGAGATGGAGAAAGCCGAGAGCGTCTTGATTGAGTTCTTGGATGCCGATCCAGACAATGCCGCCGCGCTTCACGGCACCGCCATGTTCTTTTACTCTTTGCTGCCCAATGAGGGTAAGGGCGCCAAGCTCGCTCAACGGTTGGTTGACCAAGCTCCGTCAGGTGAGAATTACGCTCTTCTAGCTTCCATCCAAGATGCAGCTGGAAAGAACGACGAAGCGATTGAGGCGATGTCCAAGGCAGCCGAGTTATCGCCAGAGAACAGCAAGTATTCGGATGCGTTAAAAGTCTTGCGAGGTGAGATCATTCCTGCAGACATTCCATCTTCGGACAGCTCTGGTCCGATCATCTCACCGCCGCCAAGCACTTCTGTTCCACCAGTTGTGAACTCCGGTTCCGACCAGTAGACCTACGCTTCAATTGAGGAATCCGATGCAAAAACCAATTGCTGCTGTATGCCTCACGATATGCCTCTTACCGCTCAAGTCTGCTAGCGGCCAGGATAGACCTTCTATCCAACTCGACGATATCAGCAAGAACCTTGATTTCGTTCACACAGATGGTCACTACGGGCAATTCTTTTTGATCGAAAGCATGAGCGCTGGTCTGGCCATGCTGGACTACGATGGCGACGGCGATCTGGACGTCTTCCTCCTCAACGGCGCAAGGATTGAGATCCCAGGGGCTAGCTCTTCCGAAGAAGGGAGGCAAAAGCCTAAGAGCAATCGCCTCTTTCGCAACGATGGAGACTTTCACTTCACCGACGTCACGGAACAGTCTGGTGTATCCGACTCCAACATGAGCCTTGGTGTTGCTGTAGCTGATTACGACAATGACGGGTGCCCAGACATTTACGTTAGTAATTATGGGGTGAATTCGCTGCTTCATAATAACGGCGATGGCACATTCTCCGAGACGATCAACTTAGCATCTGCGGGCCGCGGTTCGCTTGTGGGCGGAGGCGTCAGTTTCTTCGACAAAGACAATGATGGCGACCTAGACCTTTACATTGGAAATTACATCCAGTTCGATGCAAGTAAGCATAAAATCCACTTTCATAAAGGACTGCCGGCTTACCCCAGCCCAATGAGCTTTCAGCCGGAGAAAGACCACTTGCTAGAAAACAACGGCGATGGGACTTTTCAAGATGTGACAGATGCATCGGGAATCAACAAAGTTACCGGGAGAAGCATGGGACTGGTTTCTTTCGATTACGACCAAGACGGAGACATCGATGTCTTTGTAGCCAATGACACCCAAGCAAATTTTCTATTTGAGAACGATGGCAACGGAGTGTTCGAGGAAGTCGGCTTGTTCTCGGGAGTTGCCTTTGACTTTTCCGGCAAACCTCAAGCTTCGATGGGCGTTGAGCTGTGCGATGTCGATCGAGATGGGCTGCTGGACCTTTTTGTCACCTCGTTCTCGGAAGAGTTTACGACGCTCTACCGAAATGAAGATGGCTTCTTTAGTGACAGCACCTTGCAGATGGGGGCTTCGGCTGCCACCTTCCCACATGTAACCTGGGGCATCATCGGAGAAGACTTCGACAACGACGGCAAACCTGAATTCCTGGTCGGAACTGGAGACCTCGACGAAGACAAACAAGCACGCGGCGGCGCGGCTAAGACCACTGGATTTGACGTCAAAAACGTAGTGCTCAGGCAAGCCAACGGTCAGCTGAAAGACTTAAAGGGCACATGGGGAACTGCTGCGAAAGTGAAGCGTTCCACACGAGGATTGCTCGGAGGCGACCTGAACCAAGACGGCAGAATTGATGCGATAGCATTGAATGCTCGCAATTCTGCCACACTGATGCAAAATTCCACTACAACCCCTGTGGATTCCCACATATCGGTGCAATTGGTGGGGACAGAAAGCAATCGCGATGCTTTGGGAGCTATGATTCTTGTGAATCAAAAAGGCCGACGGACTCAAGTTGAGCAAGTCCGGAGCGGCCACAGCTATCAATCCGACCGAAGATCAGCCATCCATTTTGGCGTTTCCCCCCAAGAGGTAGTAAAAGTTACCGTGGCCTGGCCATCTGGCAGGAAGCAACACGTGGATTGCAAAGCAGGGCAACAAATCACCCTTGTTGAAGCAAAGTGAACGGGGTTCCGAGGGAAACAAAAACGCCCAAAAAGGCAAAGAAGGTTGATCCGAGCACCAATGGACAATAGGATACTGTAACGGCGTTAACGCGCTGGTTGTCAATCTATCTTTTCTAATGGGAGTGTCTTTATGGCGAAGTTAATTAGTAGGATCAAAAAACGATCCTACGCTTTTACCCTCGTGGAGCTGCTGGTGGTGATTGCCATCATCGGTATCCTCGTAGGACTTTTGCTTCCAGCGGTTCAAGCCGCTCGTGAAGCTGCACGACGTATGCAATGCTCGAACAATCTGAAACAACTCGGATTGGCATCATTGAACTACGAAAGTGCGAACAAAGTGTTCCCCAGCGCAATGAACGGTCCAGTCGTTCTGCCTGCAAACTGGGGCGGTTCGTGGGAAAGCTCTCGCGGTCACCACAGCTGCTTCCTTCAAATGCTACCTTATATCGAGCAAGCACCGCTTTACAACTTGATTCAAGCGGGACTTCCAGAAGGCGGCATGAGCCAAGCACGGCCATTCGGCCCGCACTCGCTGCGACCTTATAGCCACTATCGTTCTCGAGTACCAGCGTTCTTATGCCCGTCCGACCCAGGTTCAACTGGTTGGGGTGATAGTACTGCTAATGCTCCAATCAACTACGCTTGGAACTTTGGTGACTCAACTCGTGGCACTGATGGACGGCACAATGGTGTTTGGGGTTCCTTCCGCTCTCGTGGTATGTTCGACATCGTTTGGGCCTCGCCTGGAGCTCGTGCCCAACAGGGTACCGGTAAGGGTAAGAGGATCGCCGAAGTCGTTGACGGTACCTCGAACACCTTGGCGTTCTCGGAAATCACGATCTACAATGGACAAGGGAAATTGCACGGTCACTACCTGGTAGTGCCTCGCGGTGAATTCCGCGCTGCACCAATCATCTGTAAGAACCAAAAAGGGCCGAACAGCACCCTGCTCAGTACCAATGCTGGCAACGGTACTTATTCTCTGCCAACCTCCCACCACCGTCATGGTGAAGCGTGGGCTTCTGGGTTTACGATGATTTGCGGTTTCACAGCCATCCTTCCACCTAACTCGCCATCCTGTGCAAACCAGCGTGGTGAGTGGCAAGAAGGTATCTACACGGCAAACAGCTACCACACTGGTGGTGTAAATGTTGCCATGGTAGATGGCTCAATCCACTTCGTTGGTGAAAACATCGACACCGGCAACCTTTCTGCTCCAGTTCCCGTTCAAGGCCCTTCGCCTTACGGTGTTTGGGGGGCGATGGGAACATCCAACGGTGGCGAAGCCTTCCAACACGAGCTTGGACTATAGTTTCTCTGGGCTAACCTCGAGTTTCTAAACATCGAAGGACACTGGTTTCGGCCAGTGTCCTTTTTTAGTGAACATAGCCACGCTTAAGTATCGACAAACACTTCATACTCGTGATGCATTTGCCAATACGATCCACGCTTGCACTTCTCTTGCTGCTAATCTCCGCTGGCTGCCAAGGCAGTTCCGCAGAGCCGCAAACGCTATCCCGTGAACAGCTTTATCGACTGCACTGTTCAGGCTGCCATGGCGACGGATCAGGAAACGGGCACATCGCTGGTACACTTGCGGCGCGTCCACGAAACCTCAAACACAACCAATGGCAAGACTCCGTCACGGACGAACATATTTTTAGGGTCATCCACGAAGGCGGCGAGGCGGTCAAGCTCAACAAAGCCATGCCGGCCTTCGAAGAGAAACTCACGAAAGAAGAAATCCGGCGCCTAGTTGGCTATATTCGCTTTCTAGGACGCTAACTTTTTCTCATGACGCTGACTGAAAATATGGGCCGACGGCCAGCAAGTTAACCGCAATTTCAATCATCTGAGATATAACACCAATAACTCGCCGCTATGACTACTCCTATGGAAGGCATCTTTACTCCGCACATCACTCCAGTCGACGGTCGCGGCCGCATCGACGAAGAAAAACTCTGCGGGTATGTCGACTGGCTGATCGAACACGGAGTGCACGGCCTCTACCCGAATGGATCCACCGGCGAATTCACGCGATTTACTGCTCCAGAACGCCGTCGTGTCATCGAAGTCCTGACAAACCATGTCGGAAATCGAGTTCCCATTCTTGCTGGTGCAGCCGAAGCAAACGTGCGAGAAACAATAGATGCCTGCGAAGCTTACGGAGCCATGGGTGTGACGGCAGTCGCTATCGTCGCACCGTTTTACTACAAGATCGGTCCCGAGGCGGTTTACCAGTATTTCAAGGAAATCGCCGATACGGTCTCGGTCGACGTCACGCTCTACAACATTCCCCTGTTCGCCTCCCCCATCGATGTTCCTACCGTTCGACGACTGGCCCTGGAGTGCCCGAGAATCGTGGGGATCAAAGACAGCTCTGGCGATCTGCCACAAATGATGCGAATGATCGCCGCTGTAAGGCCGCAGCGCCCCGAATTTTCCTTCCTGACAGGCTGGGAAGCAGCTCTGGCTCCAATGCTGATGGCTGGCTGCAACGGCGGTACAAACGCAACCAGCGGCGTAGTGCCCGAATTGACGCGAGCTATCTACGAGGCAACTCAGCGCGGGCAGTGGGATCGCGCAATGCAGCTTCAATATCGGCTGCTGCCGTTGTTTGACGCCATGATTGGACAACCTGAGTTTCCAGAGGGCTTCCGGCGCGGAGCCTTAGCGAGAGGCTGGGATCTCGGCCAAAGTCGCCAACCACTTTCGGCCGAGCAGATCGAAGAGGCCAAACGCACCCAAGCTCAACTATCACAGATACTCAGTGAGCTAGGCCAGTGGCTGCCCGAAATCAAACCCGCCAGTCCTGATACGCCTACCCCTTCCACGGACGACTTTATCGAGCAAATCGTAAGCGAAGTCATGCAGCAGCTGCGAAGCTAAATCTCCTCGTACAAGCATACTTTTACCCGCCGAAAAGTTTCGGCGTCGGGCGAATTCGATCACTCGATCATGGAGCACAGCGATCCGCAGAGGAGGACCGCTTCACAAGCCAACTCCTACCGAATGAGACTTTGCCCTGACATCTCTCCCGGCTGATCCAGCCCAAGCATTCGCAAAGCAGTGGGAGCAATATCGGCCAGGCGTCCGCCGTCCTGCAACTTGGCGTTCCTCAGCGCCTCATCGACCACGATGAGATCGACATCGTAGGTAGTATGCTTGGTGTGCGGCCCACCGGTGTCAGGATCAAACATCTGTTCGCAGTTACCGTGGTCAGCGGTCACAATTGCGGCACCGCCTTTCCGCATCATAGCTTCGATGACACGCCCCACCCCGTGGTCAACGGCCTCAACGGCTTCCACAGCAGCTTGCAAAACACCGGTGTGCCCAACCATATCGCCATTGGCGTAGTTGACCAAGATGAAGTCGTAAAGCTCTGAATTGATCGCGTTGACTACTGCATCGGTGACTCCAGTCGCCGACATCGCTGGCAATTGGTTGTAGGTCGCAACGTGCTTTGGCGAAGGAATATCCAACTGCATTTCGCGACCATAGCATTCCTTGCGATAGTCATTGAAGAAGTAAGTCACATGCGGATGCTTCTCCGACTCAGCACAGCGCAGCTGCGACATTCCCTGAACGGCTATCACCTCGCCGAGCGTGTTGGCCATACGATCTTCCCTCTCGAAGATCACTTGGGTATCCAGTGTTTCCTCGTATCGGGCCATGGTCGCAAAGTACAATTCATCGAGCTTGGTGCCGCGATCGAAACCGCCCTTGGGTACTGCCGCCCAATCATCATCCTCGAGCACGAAAGCCTTAGCGATTTCTCGCGGACGGTCACCGCGGTAGTTGAAGAAGATGACGGCATCACCAGACGCGATGCAGTTCTGCGAAGCGTCACCATCCGGAGTGATGCTGCACGGCGAAATGAACTCGTCCCCCGTTTCGTTCTCCGAGCTCGGGCTATTATAGTAATTCTGAATTGCTTCCTCGGCCGATGCGTAAGTCTTGCCGCCACGCACCAACAAATGATAAGCCTGTTCGACACGTTCCCAGCGGAAGTCACGATCCATTGCGTAAAAGCGACCGACTATCGACGCCACGCGTCCGACTCCCAGTTTCGCGATCTCCGCTTCGAAACTCTTAACGAATTCCAAGCCAGACTTCGGCGCGGTATCACGGCCATCGGTAATCGCGTGCACCAGAACTTTCTCTGAAGCAACGCCTTCTCGTTTGAGTAAATCGACAATCGCCACTGCGTGGTCGAGGTGAGCGTGCACGCCGCCGGTGGACATAAGCCCCAACAAGTGAATCTTACCACCTGTTTTGCCGACGTGCGCGACTGCATTCTTCAGCGTCTGATTATCGAAAAAAGAGCCATCTCTAATCGCATGCGTGATCCGCATCAATTGCTGATTCACAATGCGTCCCGCACCAATGTTTTGGTGCCCTACCTCACTGTTGCCCATGACACCATCGGGTAGCCCAACGTCTTCGCCGGATGTCCGAACCTGGGTATGCGGATATTCCCTCAGCAGTCGATCGTCGATGGGTGTATTTGCCAAGTGGATGGCGTTGTGCTTATTGAAACTCGGGTTCGGGTTGTGTCCCCAACCATCACGCACGATCAAGACAACAGGTCGTTTTGCAGCAGACATTCGAAGGCAGTTTTCTAATCTAGAATCGAATCGGATACCAAGGAGAACTCATTACGAGCTTAGGTGAAATTCTCTCAAAATCGCCTCTTTCGCCCAGGCCAAACTGCCGCAGTCCAGGCTCTTTGCTGGAGTCCAGCCTTTAGGCGTACCTGTGGCGGTGGCATCCTTGCCATGGCGAGAGCACCCTCGAATCTACCCCATCATTCCTTCGGCTCTGCCACCTGGATATTCTCGCCCATCGCTCGGACCTCGAACTTATCGACCGCTATCTTGGGATTGTCGAGCCAAGCTCCGTTGTCGATGGAGAATCGCCAGTGATGCCAAGGACAAGCCACCGAGCAGCTCGCTGAATCGATGTACCCCTCGGCCAAGGAAGCACCTTGGTGTGGACAAAAGTCATCGATCGCAAAGTACTTGCCTTCGCTGAAAAAGACGGCCACCATGCGTTTGCCGACCGGATAGGCTCGCCCTTCGCCTTCAGGAATTTCACCCACTTTGGCGACGGTCACAAAGTTCGGCTCTGCCGCCGATTGTTCGGGGAAGAGTGGATCCTCCTGCGACTTAGGATTATCGGGTGGCTGTTCGGAATCAGTCATAACTTCGGTTGCACTGGCCTGCCGGCACCGCAATTTATTACATTCAAGACTAGAGCGAGATCGACTTACCGACTTTAGCTATTATGGGTTCTGCATCACAGCCATCACTCACCGCCTGAGCCCAAGCTGCCGCGTCCTGCTCTATCGGAGGCCAAGTGTTGTAATGACCAGGAATCACCTTTTTGGGCTCGAGCAATTTGCAAGCCTCGACGCTATCCGCTGGCCCCATAGTGAACAGGTCACCAATGGGCAGCACTGCCAAGTCCAATCCACCATTGCCAATCAGGCTCATGTCTCCG
>PKCQ01000402.1 GCA_002862265.1 Planctomycetaceae bacterium
GCAAGCGTCAGATCAAGAATATGTTGGCGACCTTGCTGCTTAGTCAGGGGGTCCCGATGATCGTGATGGGAGATGAAGTGCGTCGGACGCAGGACGGTAATAACAATGCCTATTGCCAAGACAACGACATCTCTTGGTTCAATTGGAATCTGGTGAAGAAGCACCAGGACATTCACAACTTTGTGCGTGGCTTGATAAGTTTGCGAAAAAGCCAACCTACCTTGCGTCGCACTCGTTTCCTTACGGGTAGACCCTTCGATTCACGCGGTGTAGCCGATGTAAACTGGTTCAACCATCTTGGCCTTGCCTTCAACTGGGAGAATCCAAGTGGTGGACTCGTATGCTGGCTTCCAGCTCCGGCTGCGGCGGATGATCCCGATGGGGAAGGGCGTGATTTGTTGTTGCTGTTTAATGGCAATGCAGAGACGCTCAAATTTGTTCTGCCTGAACAGATTCGAGGATTGCGATGGAGCTTGTTGATTGACACAGCTGCGGAAAATTCAGGGGAGGATATTTATCCTGAGCTAGATGGTCCAGCCGCGCCAGCGAATCGACAAGTGGAAATGGTCTATCGCAGTATGAAGGCTTACGTAGCGGAGCGTCCCAAATAGGTACGTGAAGCGCCGGATCCTTGCCAACTGAAGAATTTCGAGAGGAATTCAAAAGTTGGTTGCAGCGATCGTCTCAGGATAGGTCGATTCAAGGCGTTGCGCCTTGAACCTAATTTTCTACATATAAACCGAGTCGTTTTCACTCTGGAAGCGTCTCGGCTTTTCTTGGCAGTTAGCGTTTATGTTTAACCGACAAAATTCAGTTGCCTCGTCCGCAGTCTAGCGCAGAGAGTTTTACCTCCCACATTTCGAGTTAGAGGAGGAATTCGAGAAGTGTCCAAGACTCAGCGCTGCGGGCCAGGGCTCGGAAGTTTTTGTGAGAGTCACAAGGCGGAGAAGAATTCGCGGCAGCAACTTGGGCAAGAGTTGCTCTGCACGAAACAAAGGGCAATCCGATTCCGTTCCTGTTATGCTCAACTATTTTAAGAACTTCACGCCAACCAAGAATTGATTTTCCGATTCGTCGATCGGGGTCACGTGGATGACTCGGCCAAAAAGTGAGAATTCCGCACCAGGGACGGTCAGCTTGACATATTGGTGATTGATCGGGCGATCGGAGACAACTCCCATTCCAGATCGGCTAATGTCGCTGACGTAAACTCGAGCCATTTCATCGGTGACCTGCAAGTCAGCGTCCAGCGGGTATAGCTCGACACCAGATCGCCACGGCGCTCGATCGGCATCGCGACGATTGCTGCTGTCTGCAGCTAATTCCCCCATGATCGCTTGGAAAGCAAGGCTGGCAGCCGCTTCTGAATTTTCCATAGTTCTGCCTCAAAACGAAGCCATCGGACGGGATTAGTCGGAAAACGAGCCCTAAAATTTCAGGCAATCCCGCGGGATTTTGTGCAAACAGTGGCTCGCTTAAAGTGTAGGACGGAAAAAGTGCCCAAGTGAATTTCACGTTCGGAATTCTCTTCGCGTAGAATAAGTGTACCCAGGAGTAGGTTTTGCTGAGTGATTCTTAGCGAGTCGCCGCTATCTCGTTTTCTTCATTGTTCAACACAGTCTACGATTCTCCCTAGCAGATCTCCACTTGCGATCCTTTCAGGTGAACTCATGCAAATTCGCCCAATCCAGGTTTTTGCTTTCGCTGCAGTACTCTGTAAACCAGTGGTTCTCCCAGCACAAGACTTTTCAGATATCCCGATCATTGACACGCACATACACCTGTACGATACCACGCGCGAACAAGGCTTGCCTTGGCCGCCGGAGTCCGACAAAGTGCTTTACCGTCCCGTGTTACCCAAGCACTTCAACGAAGTTTGTGTGAAGAATGGAATTACTGCGACAGTGATTGTCGAAGCAAGCAGTTGGCTACCCGACAATCAATGGGTATTGGACTTGGTGGAGGACCAGCCGAACCGATACATCGGTCTGGTGGGTAGCCTTGAGATTGGCAAACCTGGATTTGAGGAGAGTCTAACGAAGCTCTCGAAAGACGAGCGCTACGTAGGAATTCGAATGCGCGAGCGTGCTAGCGATGATTTCTTCACCGAGGCAGTGTGGCGCGACCTCAAGCGTCTTTCGGAAATGAAAAAGACTCTGGACGTTCTGATGTTCCAGTTCAGTTTGGAAGAAGTCACCATGATTGCCAAGCGATTGCCCGAGCTAAAGATCCTAATCAATCACGTGGCCGGAGCGGCTATCGAAGGCAAGCCCGCCGATCCAGAGTGGTTGGCTGGAGTCAAAATGGCTGCAGAGCAACCAAACGTCTACTGCAAAATCTCTGGTCTGTTCCAGCAGTCGCATCGGCAGCCATCTCCCACAAATGTCAAGTTTTACAAGTCCACTATTGACGCACTGACTAATGCGTTCGGTTCGGATCGCCTAATTTACGGCAGCAACTGGCCGGTCACAATGCGCGGTGGCAGCTACGGTGACTTCAAGCAAGTCGTCATGGACTACTACGCTCCACTCGGTCGAGAAACGCTAGAGAAACTGTTGTACAAGAACGCTCTCAAGTTTTATGGCTTGGAGGGTGTCGAACTAAATAAGTAACATTCTCTCATGCATCATCTTTCCGTTCGTTTGATTGCCACAAGAAATTTTCATGCTTGAGCTCTCTGCCCTGCCTCTTTTTATCGCCTGCTCAGCCACTTTTTCTTCGAAGCATACTGTCGCTCAAGGATTCTCCACCCCCAAGCCAGGCGAATCGCATGAAATGTTCGCCGCCGAAGAGGTTACGTGGAAATATCAAGTTGAGATGTATATAAACGGGCCAGATGGCCCTCCAGAAAAGTGCACTGCGACCGAAGTCAACAAACTGGTGAGCAGCGGGTTTTATCAGAAGTGGAAATCTAAGAGCAATATGGTCGACCAGGACTTTGAAGGGCATGGCCTGATCGGTTACGAACCCAAGGAGAAGCGATACTACGGAATGTGGCGCGACAATTTTATCGCAGCCCCAACTCGTATGACGGCCCAGTACAACAAAGTGGAGAAGATCTTGATCGTCATGAGCATCGTTCAGGAAGAAGAAGGAAACGTCATAAAACAGAGGCGAGTGACAATGCACTTTGATGACATAACCAAACGCTTTGGGATCTTCTTGGTTGTAGAGACTGACGACAAAGAGATGGAAATCAACCTGATGTCCATGAAGACCAGGAAGCAATAGGCGTGTTCCGCCGTTTTTTCCCCAGCTATCTCCTCGAAAGCCAATCACTTCATGCGTTTCTCTAGACTTGTAGTTTGTTTTTTCCTAGCAACCTTATTTCATCCTGCCTGCATAAAAAGGGCGTTCACGGATGAGAATCCAGCCAAGAAGCCAAACATCGTTTTCATTCTGTGTGATGATCATCGATTCGATTTCATGGGGAATATGGGGCATCCTTTTTTGGAGACGCCGCATTTGGACGCGATGGTTTCGAATGGAGTGCAGTTTACTCATGCGTGCGTGACAAATTCGCTTTGTTCACCAAGTCGAGCTTCGATTTTGACGGGACTGTATCCGCACAATCACGGTGTGGGAGACAACTACAATCCGGTGGACCCAAATTTGAGGTTCTTTCCGGAAGACTTGCAGGAGGCTGGATATGAGACAGCCTTCATTGGCAAATGGCATATGGGAGACGAAGACGATCCACAGCGTGGCTTCGACCACTGGGTCGCCTTCCGTGGTCAAGGAACTTACTATGCCGATGGGCACGGTACGACGCGGGTCGTGCCTCAAACAACTTACGACGGTTTCAACGTAAACGGCGAGAAGCGAGTTCCACAGAAGGGCTACATCACGGATGAGCTGACGGACTACGCGCTTGACTGGCTCGATAATCGAAAGCAACAAGACAAGCCATTCTTTGTTTACATCTCGCACAAGGCAGTGCACTCTGATTTTGTTGCCCGCGATGGTGAACGTGGCAAGTACAAGGATAAGCCTTGGAAGCCGCCCGTTACCTTTGCGAATACACCCGAAAATCGCAAGGGCAAGCCGCGGTGGTTGATCGATCAACGCAATAGTCGCCATGGTGCCGAGTACGGTTACAACTTGGAGGACTTCGATGTCGAAGGCTATCACAAGCGATACTGCGAAGCTCTCACTGCTGTGGATGATAATGTCGGTCGAGTTATGGACTATCTCAAAAAGAAGGGCATCTACGACGACACGATGGTTGTTTACATGGGCGACAACGGTTTCCAATTTGGCGAGCACGGCCTGATCGACAAACGTGTTGCTTACGAAGAGTCGATTCGTGTGCCATTGCTGGTTCAGTATCCCGAGCAATTGATAGCGGGCTCTAATGTTGATCGTATCGTGACCAACATTGATATCGCGCCGACCTTGCTGGAGGTCGCAGGTGCGACTGGTCCCGAAATCGATGGATCGAGTTTCTGGAAGTTGGCTCTCGGTCAGGATTCGCCGTGGCGCAATTCACTGCTGTACGAGTACTACTGGGAGTGGAATTATCCGCAGACGCCGACAATCTTCGCCATCCGAGATCAAGAGTACAAATTCATCCGGTATCATGGGGTCTGGGATACGGACGAGTTGTATGACATGAAGGCTGATCCTCACGAGCAACACAACTTGATCCGTTCCGAGAAGCATCAGGAAATCGCGAAGAATTTGAGCGACCGGATGTTTCAAATGCTGCGTGACTCGGGCGGAATGTCGATGCCGCTCAAGCAAGAGCGAGGTAGGCAGTTCTATTACCGCAATCCGAAGCGTGCAAAGCCAGGAAGCTTTCCTGAGTGGTTCTACGAAAAGCCTGCTCCAGTTACGAAGTAGAGCATCAGAGGATGAAGATGAGTTTTTTCTTGATGATGGAAAGTACCCATGTTGCTCGACTGAATGTCGTGCTGCGGGCGTCGCTTGTGTCGGTACTGCTAGCTTGCTGCAGCGCCTCACTATGTCGCGCCCAGGAACCAGATGTTCCGAGCGAGGAAATCCTGTTCGGCTCGATTGGTGAAGAGATGGAAGAGGAGCCTCCTTCGGAGGCGATGCAATCTGAGCCTGAGGAGCAAGTCTCGGAGGAAACCCCGCGAGAACAGGAAGTCGTTCCGGAGGAAGCCCTGGCTCCGAAGAAGGAAACCCAGGCCGGAGTAGTTGAAAACCGATCCGCAGAAGTCGAAAAACTGGCTCCAGATCCTCTGCCTGCGATCGAGCCCAGAGAGCGTCGAGACAGAGTACTTGAGAAGCAGTTCAAAAAGGCACTGATGATCGACGTGGAGGGGCCAATTTTCGGGCGCTTCTATTGGTATTTGAGCAATCGTCTGGACATCGCCAAAGAAACAGGCTGTGATCTGGTCATCATTAAACTCAATTCGCCTGGCGGTTTGCTCGTTGAGTCAATTGACCTGCTCAAGCGGCTTTCCAAAACAGATTGGGCCACTACGATCGTTTGGATCCCTGAGAAAGCAATCAGCGGCGCCGCGATCATTTCACTTGGAGCCGAGCGGATTTACATGCAAGAGGGGTCTCGCATCGGCGACGCGGGAGTGATCAGCTTTAACGAGATGGGGGTGTTCAAATACACCGAAGAGAAATTTGTCAGCGACACAGTCGTGGAAATTAAGCCATTTGCTGTATCGCGCGGACGTCCAGCGGCTTTTGCAGAAGCCATGATGGTCCGCAAGTTGGATGTGCTGGAAGCGATCGATCTGGAAACGAACGAAGTTGTATTCTTGAAGCGGGTAGAGCTGGAGCTTCCGAAAAATGAAGGACGCTACAAAGTCATCGGCCCAGTGCTGGAAACACTGGAGGACAGGTATCTGACGGTGAGTGGGAAACGTGCCATGGAGCTGCAGATTGCCGATGGAGTATTCGCGGATGAAGACGCTATGTTGGCTGCCTTAAATATCGAGACTATTTCTCGCACCCAGCTAAATTGGCAAGACAAGACCGTCTACTTCCTGAACTCGCCCTGGATCACAGGGCTGCTTTTGATTGTCGGACTCATCGCTTTGTATATTGAGTTGGTGGCCCCTGGCATCAGCGTCGCGGGACTCATTTCCCTACTTTGTTTTGGCGTTTTCTTCTGGAGTCACGCGCTCGGCGGAACGTCCGGTTGGCTGGAAGTCATGATGTTTGTGCTGGGTGTTATCTGCGTGATCTGTGAGTTATTTGTGCTGCCAGGCTTCGGCGTTTTCGGCATCACTGGAATTGTACTGCTGGTGCTCTCCCTGTTGATGGCTACCCAAGGATTCGTCATTCCGGAAACCACGACTCAATGGGGGCAGTTGCAGACCAACGCTTTGATTGTGCTTGGCTCTATGCTTGGCGTTGTGGTGCTTGTATTCGTACAGATCTTCATCTTGGATTCTGTTCCCGGATTGAATCGCTTCCAGCTATCGGCCCCTGAAGAGCCAATAGAAGTCGCTGGTGATGTGGCTGCGACTCTTTTGCAGACGGGCACGAGCGGACCCACAAGTGTTGCTATTGGATCCACAGGATTAGCGGAATCGGACTTGCGGCCATCAGGTAAGGTTCTGCTTGAGGACCAGCTTGTGGATGTGATCACAGAAGGCGACTACGTCGACGCTGGCGTCGAAGTGGAAGTCATTAAAATCCAAGGCAATCGCATTGTTGTGCGTGCTCAACGTTAGTTTTCGGAGGTAGCGTCATGATTGCGCCTCAAAATGAACATGATCGGCAGCAGATAGAAATCTCATCCGCCGACCCGCCGAGCCAATCTGCCTCCGACACGGGTTGCGGTGTCGGCAGTTGCATTGTCAGTCCCGACGGTGCACTGGCGCTGACTATTGCAGAGGACGTCGACGGAGAGGAACTCATCGGCTTTCACGGCTTCGAGTGGACGGTGCAAGTTTCGGTTCTGGGTGAGCTGAGCGGCAAGCCGGCTGAAGATGCGAAGCAAGCCTTTGTAGAGGAGATTCGCTCCGACCAGCTTCTTATCGCAGTTCTCTATCGTTTTGGCGAAGTGGCTGATATCTGGGTGACCGACGATCCCGAGATGGACAAAAATTACCTGCAGGCGAATGAAAAATTAGTCTTTAGGTACTGGAATGGTCAATCGTAGCAGGGGTGGCAGAGATCCTTTTCGAGGAATTCAGTTGCGAGGAATTCTAGCGAATCTCGCTTCGTCGGTTGTAGGTGAAACGAAATAGGCTTTGGGAGCGGCGATGTCAGTCGGGCACGATGTGAGAGTTTTGGTTCTTTGCTTTCTTCTTGTCTTCACTCCAGCGAAAGGATTTGCTGAAGCGCTGGTGACACAGGCATCAAAAAATTTATCGCAGGCTGATCACAAGTGGTCACAGCGGCGGCCGAACGTGATTTTGATCATGACGGATGATCAAGGCTACGGAGACATGTCTTGTCACGGCGATCCGCATCTGGTGACGCCGAATCTGGACAGGCTGCATAAGGATTCCGTACGTTTCACCGACTTCCATGTCTCGCCTTTTTGTACGCCGACGCGGGCTGCGCTAATGACTGGACGATACCCCGCTCGGACTGGCGCCTATCGCACCTCGTCGGGACACACTGCGTTGCATCCACGAGAAAAGACGTTGGCGCATTTGTTTTCTCAAAACGGCTATTCAACGGGGATGTTCGGCAAATGGCACTTGGGCGACTGTGCACCTTCTCGGCCAATGGATTGTGGTTTCGACCAGTCGATATGGCATCGATGCGGCGGTGTGACTCAGATTTCAGATTACTGGACGAACGACTACTTTGATGACACTTATCTCGTAGGTGACCGTTGGCAGAAGTTTGAAGGTTACTGCACGGATGTGTGGTTTGATCAAGCAATGCATTTCATCGACGCATCGTTGGATGATGCGGGGGGAGAGAAGCCATTCTTTGTTTACTTGGCGACTAACGCGCCGCACGGTCCCTACTTGGTCGGCGACGAATGGAAGCGGCCATTTCTTGAAAGGGGACTGCCGAAGAATCAAGCCGCTTTTAAAGGCATGGTTGCCAACTTCGATTGGAACCTGGGACGTTTGCTCAAGTATATCGAGGAGCAGCAGTTGGAAGAAGAAACACTGCTCATATTTCTGACGGACAATGGCACCGCTGCCGGGTGTCAGTTCGGTCCCATGGGACGCATCTATGGCTGGCCCGTCAATGATGAGGAGAATGCAGGGATGCGAGGCGGAAAGAGCTCTGCTTATGATGGCGGGCACCGCGTGCCGCTTTTCATGCGTTGGCCGAAGAAGTTGTCTCCGCGAGAAATACCCAATCTAAGCGCGCATCTCGATCTAACTCCAACCTTGATGGATCTTTGTGATCTCAAGCGGCCTAGGGATTGGATGAGCTTGGATGGACGCTCGCTAGAGCCGCTTTTGCGTGATGCAAATACCGATTGGTCGGAGAGAATCCTCCATAGCCAGATGCATGGTGGAAACGGCTACACCAAGCCAGGTGATCCTTGGGAAATTGGAGTCGCGATGACCGAGCGTTGGCGTTTGGTCGAAGGCCGCGAGCTATACGACATTGAGGCTGACCCATCGCAGCGAATCGATGTCGCAAAGCAGTTTCCCGAGGTCGTGTCGAGGCTAAATGAGTACCACATTGCGTGGCATCGTTCTCTGCTACCAACGATGCAGCCGACAAGAATTCTGCTTGGTTCAGAC
>PKCQ01000013.1 GCA_002862265.1 Planctomycetaceae bacterium
CTTCCTTCTGAGACTTAATGAATCGCTTGGCGTAGTCAAAAAAGACATCAGTACAGAAGCCTTTAACGGGCTCGGGTGTACCATTGTGCCAGTAGCTGCCGTCGAAGTAGGCGTTGTCCCAGTAGTCTGGAGTTTGCCCAACTCCGCCACCACCGTGCCGCATGACTTCAGTGTAACCGCGATCTTCCGGACGAAACGGGTAGTTATCACCCAAGTGCCATTTGCCAAACATGCCTGTCGCGTAACCGGCGTCTTTGAAGATTTGGCCCATCGTCACTTCGTTCTCGCGAAGCATGCTGCGGCCCATGATCGTATGCCAGACACCGGTCCGATTCGTCCAGTGACCAGTCAGAAACGCGCTTCGAGTCGGAGAACAGGTTGGTGAAACGTGATAGTCAGTCAGCCGCAATGACTCGCCATGCAGCGCATCCAAATTGGGCGTCCTCAGCACGGTGTTTCCGTGGCAAGACAGATCTCCGTAGCCTTGGTCGTCTGTAATGACGATCACCACATTGGGTTTTTCCACCGCAAGTGAAAATGGCAAAAACAGGCTGCTGAATGCAATCGTTGCAAACAGAAGAAGGGAAGGAACTGAGAGCTTCATGACTTTGACTTTAGGGGATGGATTGAAGGGTACGACATTCTAGATGATATCGCCGCTGTTTGCAGGAACCTCTTAGTTCACACTCAGCGTTAATCAAAGATTGCTTCTAGGTAATTCGCTGGCAAAACAACTCAACCTCCCTTTCCAAGCGGGCCCACGCCTATCGGGAGTCGAGGAATTCTGGGAGGGTGGGAGCATTCGTGACGGCAAGGGATTCCCTCCTGTTCCACACAGAGCCGCCTTAACATGGCTATGATAGTAAGCTTCGTCAGGATGCCTTGAGCGTGCATGGCTAAACGTCGTCTTGTACTGTCCCGACGCGGTTTGTTTCGATTCCTTTTCTCCCTCACGATGAGAACGCGTAGTGAAGATTCCCTCGATTTTGGTTTTCTGCTCGCTTTTGTTTCTGCCCCATCTCTCGTTTGCCCAAAAAAAGCAGCGAACAGTCCTACCTGAAAATGCCTTGTCTGCTTATCTAGACAAGGCAGATGAGAGCTATCGCTGGGAGTTGCTTGAAGAATTGGAAGTGGGCGGATGCGAAGTTCTTCGGCTACATATGACTTCGCAAACGTGGCAGAACGTGCCTTGGCGACACATCATGTATGTGATTCGTCCGCAGCAGATAGATAAATCCCGAACAGATGGAGTTCTGTTGATCGGTGGTGGTCGCTGGCAGGCAGGCTGGCCGGACAACGGCCCCGAATCCGTTGAGTTAAGTGGCGAGGCTCAGTTGATGGCGGCGGTGGCCCAGCAATTTGGCTGTGTAATCGGAGTGCTGCTGCAAGTTCCTTTTCAGCCAATGATGGGCGATAAGTACGAAGATGAGATTATTGCAGCCACTTTTGCTCAATATCTCAAGACGGGCGATCCTGAATGGCCTTTGCTTTTGCCGATGGTGAAATCGGCGGTGCGAGGCATGGATACCGTTGTAGCTGCCTCGCAAAAGCACTGGAAGCTGACTGTGAACGAGTTTACGGTGACGGGAGCTTCTAAACGCGGCTGGACAACTTGGCTCACTGGTGCATCGGACGCGAGAGCTACAGCCATAGCTCCGATCGTGATTGATATGCTCAACATGAACGTCCAGATGAAGCATCAGCTTGCATCCTGGGGCAAGTATTCTGAGCAGATTGGCGACTACACGGAATTGGACTTGCCAAGGTACTTGGATACGCCTCAAGGAAAAGACCTGCAAACAATAGTCGATCCGTTTTCTTATCGCAAAAATCTCAAGCAGCCGAAGCTGTTGATCTTCGGTACAAACGATCGTTACTGGCCGGTGGACGCGTCCAGCCAGTATTGGGAAGATTTGAAAGGGGTGAAGTATCTACTGCAAGTCCCCAACCAGGGGCATAGCATTGAAGACTACGGACGCCTGATTGGTACGCTGGCCAGTTTGCACCGCGGCCTGCACGGCGAAGAGAAGCTGCCTGAATTGAATTGGAAGTTCACGGAAACTGACAGTGAAGTCACTCTTCAGATTCAAGCGAACGGCCCGGTCGACAAGGTTTCGGTCTGGAAGGCTGAGAGATCGGATCGTGATTTCCGCGAGGCGAAATGGAGCCAACACCCCACCAAACGCATCGGAGACGATCTGTTTGAATACGAACTCGCCAAGCCAGCGAGCGGCAACGTCGCCATTTTCGGCGAAGTCCTGACTCGTAGCAAATTCATGCCCGGATTTTTCTCCACGACGGTCGGCGTCTTTTCCGCCCAAGAATCAGAGACGGACAATCCATAGGATCTATTCCCGCGGCAACGAACGGATTCACCCGAGCGACTGAAATGCACCTACTGCTCTTTCTGGTTCCAAAGATAGATGTACCTTTGACCTACTGTTTAAAACTAGTCATGCGTTATTTAGATTGCAGAGCATTTTTGCGAGGAGATCTAGATGAGTTCCAAGCGACGCAAACGGCACACGCCAGAGCATATTGTCAAGAGGCTTCGAGACGCTGAAGCGATGCTTAATCTGCCGCAAGAACGAAGCAGCCGTCCTTAAAACGTTGGGAATTAGCCAAGCAACCTTCGACCTTTGGCAGAAGCAATTCAGAGGGATGCAGGCAAAAGAAACTATGCCGCCTGGTAAAGAAAACGAAAACTGGTCCGCAGCGCAACGATTGCGATTCATGCATACTCGCTGATTGCAATTAGGACACAGCTGGAATGAAAGATCTCGGAGCTACTTTCCTTCTTGAGACCACAGATTTGTCCTGGAATGAGAGATTCTCTCTTGTGAATGCCCCGTTTGGGCAACCGTTGGAACTGGGAACATTATCGCTGGAAATGGACACCTGGGGAGAGTGAAAAGGCAGCTTCTGAGTTGCTGCCCGAGTGATTATCGTCGTTTCGTCTCCTACCACACATTCACCGTCCCCCCTGCACTCGGTCTCAGGGACGTTATCAACCCGATAGCGGTCTTCTAGCGAGTGTGGTCCGCATGGCTCTTGTAGGGCTTACTTTCGTAGCCTGGTACCTGGAGCGAGCGATAAATCTGTGTTGACTCGGGTTCTAGAGGAGTAGTACATCCACACCCAACTTTTTTCGCGTGGAAATCACAAACAAGCGGTTTTGCCCAGCCCCCCTAAAGCCCCGGATTGCCCTATGGCGTCAGTAACTGCCACTCCTCTTGCTTCTGACAACCAAGACAGCTCAATTAAAACTGGCGAGTACGCCGAGCGTGGAGACTACCACCGCGTATTAGACAAGAACTGGAAATACTATCCGGTTTACGTCGAGAAAATGAGACTCGTACAACGCTATCTTGACGGTTGCTCTGCTGACGAGCGAATCGCCGATTTAGGATGCGGAGAAGGCTTGTTGACGGAGGAATACCAAGGCAAGGGATACGACATCTTTGGCTTGGACTTCAATTTTGAATCCAAGTTCGTCATGAGAGGCGACATCACCAACCTGGATTTCGACACCAATTCTCTGGACCGAGTCTTGTCGCTGGATGTAATAGAGCACCTAGATTATGAGCAGCAAGTGTCGGCGATCAACGAAATGTATCGGGTACTAAAGCCTGGCGGCCACGCCATGCTTTCGATTCCGAATCTCGCGCACTTCGCTTCACGCTGTACATTTGCAGTGCTTGGCAAGCTCATTCGTACTTCAACCGTCGACCGTCACAAGGGCGATCGACCAATCGGTGAATACGTTGACCTTTGCAAGCAAGCAGGATTCCGAGTCCTCTCGCGACGCGGCGTGTTCCCGACCTTGCCGTTGCTCTCAATCGCGACTTATCTTGCACCATCTCGTGTTATCGCGATGCACCGGCTCTACAACACCGTAGTACGAATCCCTGGTATTTGCTTCTTAAATCTAATCGAAATGCGAAAAGACCAAAGCAGTTCGGCGGCTCCGCCAAGTTCGCATCGAAAAGCTGCTTAGCGTCTAAACGGCGACAGTCTGCATTTTTGCTGCCGGGACGACCTCTCTGTTTGGTACGTGCTGCAATTCGTGGATCCGGTGTTCTGCATTGCGAAGTCGGCGACTTACTTCGCGGCCCATGTTCATCATGATAATCGCATACTGCTCAAGGTCTTTCCTGTAGAGTTCGAACAACTGTCGGCGATGAATTTCTAAGGCCACGCTATTGGTTATCGCCTGGACGCCGGTGGCACGTGGCATCAGATCGATAAGCGACATTTCGCCGAAGCAGTCGCCTTTATAGAGCCGCGAAAGTACGATTTCACCGTTGCCTTTGATTTTCTTGCAAGCAACAGCGCCTTCGATGAGCACATACAAGTGGTCCCCAGGCTGGTTCTCGAGATAAAAATACTCAGCAGGTTCGCGTTCAACCAATGTTGCAGACAAGACAATCATCTTCAAAGACTCATCTTTCAATCCAGCAAAGACAGCCATACGTCGAAGCGAGTGCAAATAAGTCTGAGGCATGAGTTAGTTGGAAATTGAGTGAGAGGACAGGCCGTGCGTCGACATTTAGACCACTCATCGACCGTCGCCGCCAATGCTTGCAAAAGAAACTGGCTAAATGGTTTAAAAAACAAAGGCTTGCTGCCTGTCTTGACGGCTTGCCCTCAAAACCGCTAAATTTCGATATCGCGGCGTCGCGCTCGAGCGGAATGGTCTCTCTTTCTGACGCATTCAGGAAGTTGATGACTAGGATGAGCGGGAAAACGCCGATTGTCAGGCCCATTCGCGGGCTAAAACATCACTCTTACGGTCAAGGATGACCTTATGTCGGGCAATGCTGCCACCGTCACTACGCCAGTACCCTTGCTGGATGTTTCTCGATCCAATTCTCCCATTCGCGATGAAGTGCTTGCTGCAATTGCAGAAGTTTACGATAGCGGGCGATTTCTCTTCGGTCCTCCTGTCCAACAACTGGAGCAAGAGTGTGCTCGAATCAGCAATACTCAGTATGCAGCCGGTTGTGCATCAGGAAGCGATGCTCTTCTGCTATCGCTGATGGCACTTGGGATAGGCCCGGGCGACGAAGTGATTTGTCCGAGCTTCAGTTTCTTCGCTACTGCTAGCTGTGTCTCTCGGTTGGGCGCAAACATTGTTTTTGCGGATGTTGATCCCAATACTTACAATATCGATCCGGTCGATTTCGAAGCCAAAGTGACACCGCGCACCCGCGCGGTCATTCCAGTGCACTTGTTTGGCCAATCGGCAGCCATGGACCGCGTTTGCAGCATCGCTTCTCAGCATGAGATTCCGGTCGTCGAAGATGCGGCTCAAGCAATCGGTGCGGCTTATCACGGTCGGCCTGTCGGAAGCTGGGGCCAAGTAGGCTGCATCAGCTTTTACCCGACAAAGAACTTGGGTGGTTTCGGTGACGGCGGAATGCTTGTTTCCAACAGTGAGATTTTAATCGATCGCCTGCGTTTGCTCTCCGGCCATGGCATGCGTCCACGCTACTACCATTCCGAAGTGGGCATCAACAGCCGACTCGACAGCTTTCAAGCAGCTGGTCTGATGGTCAAAATCGGGCACTTGGACAACTACACAACTAGTCGACGACAGAACGCACAAACCTACAAGCGAATGCTGGGAGAGACTAGCTTGCTGGGCGAGCAAATCGAGCTACCCTACGAAGATCCGGCCGCATTCCATGTTTGGAATCAGTTCAGCCTGCGAGTAACTGGCGGCCGCCGAGATGCCTTGCGAGCTCATTTGCAGAGCCAACAAATTGGCTCCGAAATCTACTATCCGATTCCTTTGCACCAACAAGAGTGCTACCGAGATTTGGGTTATCAGAGAGGCAGTTTGCCCTATACCGAAAACGCCTCCGAAGAGATCCTACACCTGCCGATCTTTCCGGAGCTTCGGGAGTCAGAGCAAGAGGCCGTGGTGAGTTGCATTCGCGAATTCTACGACCAGCAATCTGCCCGCCGCGCGGCCTAGCCGACGGTAGCTCGGTTTCACCCTAAAGGGAAGGTCTTGCGGCCTTCCCTTTTCGCGTTTCGCTGAGCTTGCTCCGCGAGAGTAACGAAGAGTCAAACTTCACCCAGCTTGCCTAATCGCCGAACGAGAAGCGAGGCGTTAGAATTGTTCTCCTTGTCATGCCGTTTGTGTTAGCGGCATCATCCCTCCTGCGTTAAGCAAAAAAAACCTCATATTCCAACGACTCTGGTGATTCATGCGTTTCGATTCTATTCTTATTGTGACCGTCGGCGTCATCTGTTTGCTAACGCATTCGGCTCAAAATTTCTGTGCTGCTCAGTCGGAATCTTATCCCGTTCCGCCAGAAGCTCAGAAGCAGGCCGACGTTCCGGAGGGCAAGATTCTTGGGCCCTTTGACTTCGAATCGAGGATTTTTCCTGGTACCAGTCGGCAATACCACCTGTATATTCCGGAGCAGTACGATGCTTCGAAGCCGACTCCCGTCATTATTGTGCAAGATGGTGTGAATCGGGCTCGAGGTTGGAGGCTACCTCAGATCCTCGACAATCTGATTCATGCGGAGCAAGTTCCGTCGATGATTGGGGTCTTCGTACAGCCAGGAATAGTCAAGTCTGACAGCCCTGGTTCGCAACCTCGTTTCAATCGCTCCTTCGAATACGATTCGCTCGGTGACCGCTATGCGCGTTTTCTGCTTGAAGAGTTACTTCCCAACATCAGCCAAGATTACAACTTGAGCCAGGACCCGAATGACCGAGCATTGGCTGGGGCGAGTTCCGGAGGAATTTGCGCTTTCAATGCCGCGTGGGAACGCCCGGATGCATTTCGCCGTGTCATCAGTACGATCGGCACTTACGTTGGCTTGCGAGGAGGCAATCAACTCGCCGCTTTGGTTCGCAAGCATGAGGCAAGACCTTTGAGAGTTTTCTTGCAGGATGGTAGCAGCGACTTGAACATCTATGCGGGTGACTGGTGGACAGCGAATCAGGACATGCTTTCGGCTCTGAAGTGGGCTGGCTATGATGTACAGCATGAGTGGGGGCAGGGCGGCCACAACGGCAAACACGGCGCAGCGATTATGCCGCAAGCGCTAAAGTGGCTATGGCGCGACTACCCTGCCCCCATTCGTGCGGCGGCAAACAAAGAAGCCAAACGGCGTGTCGAGCTTTTGGTGGAAGGGGCCGGCTGGGATGAAGTGAGTAGCGGCCATGAGGCAGTGGAAGCACTGACGGCCAATGCTGGCGGACAAATCTTCTTCAGCGACGCAAAGGCGGGGCGAGTTTATCGCATCGACCAAGACTTAAAGACTCGTATTTTTGCTGACCAAAGCTCCGATATCGTTGATCTTGCTTACTGTCCCGACGGCAACCTATTGGGGATTCAGGCCGGCGCGATTGTCAAATTCGGGCCGGATGGAAAGCTGCGTTCGTTTCTGCCTGAGACCCAGGCCGAGTGTTTGGTGAGCTTGCCGGAAGGTCTGTTTTACTATGATCGCGGTTTAAACGAGATTCAGTTCGCAACCTTTGATGGAAAAGTCAAAGAAGCCGGCTTGGTCGTAGCGCCACCGATCGCGATGACACCCACGGTGGACCATGCGTTTCTGCATAGCGTCGGTCAAACGCAAGCGACATATCATTCTGCGAATTTGGCGGGGGACCTCAAATATCACCAGGAGTATGGCTTCCTAGAAATGCCATATCTGCGAACGAAGAGCGGAGTCTCCGCTGCTGCGATGGATCGGGACGGCCTGCTTTATGTCTCGTCGACCGTCGGGGTGCAAGTACTTGACCAGCTTGGTCGAGTGAACTTTATCATTGCACCGCCTAACAGGAAACCGATCGAGGACATCGCGTTCGGTGGTGCGAATCTTGAATACCTTTACGTGGCAACTTCCTCATCCGTTTTCCGCAGGAAATTCAACACGAAGGGAGTGGTTTCGTTCGCTCAGCCCATCGCTCCCCCCAAGCCAGGGCTTTGATTGCATGGAGAACAGTATTGCTGTCCGCTGTCGGGTTGTGAGGCCTCGTTTACTCTTCGAGTCGTGAGGAATCGCTCTTGATCGGCAGAGCCTAATGGTTGCCCTGGTTGACTCGTTGAAGCTCTTTTTCCACGCCTTGTCGAAGCCCATTTTGCTTATGTCCGATTTTTTGAATCGTCGAAGCAAGCTGCGAAGCGTACCGATTGACGTAGACTTCACAGGGGACTGTCTCAAAGGCTTTTCTTTCCCTCTGGTGTGCCGCCTCCTCACGCCACTGCTCCTCGTCCTCCAGGGCTTGAGCACGAATTTTTTCGTTTCTTTCCTCCTTTGCGAATGGCGCATAACCGGTTTCATTGCTGACAGATTCGGCAGGCTGTCGCGATATGTCTCCTTGCACTTTGTCCACCAACCGCATGAAGTAGCTGATGAATACGCAGCTGCAAAGGAGCAGAGAGCCGAGGCTCAGCCAAGTCGCAAGATTTATCTGAGATGGTCGCTTGGCCCGCCTGGGTTCAAGTTGGGTATTCGCTTCAGAATCCATGAGATTGCTGTGCAGAAATGACATTCAGGTGCAACGTCCTCTATTGAGTAATGATGGTTGGTAGGTTGTTTGCGATCTCACGAAAGACTTCGATCAATTCAACGCCAGTATCAGCGT
>PKCQ01000014.1 GCA_002862265.1 Planctomycetaceae bacterium
CGATAAGCACTCCCTTTAACTCTTGCTCTACTTTGTCCAAACGCTCTGAAAGTTCGGACACTCTTGGATTCGAGTCTTCCACTAGTCTTTCCAGCAAGCAAACCGATTCATTCCACTCTGCGGCCTTATTGCCACCAAATTCTTCCTGAATCGCGGCCACAATTGCCACCATGATCTGTCGACTCGAAACGGGAGTCATCCCAGAGTACGACACCTCATAAACCGGGCCATTTTGCGCTTCCGAGATTTTCCTAGCATACGCTCGCCCCAACCCCAGCCGAGTACCTTGCACACGTGGAGAATTTTTTGGTGCACTCATCAGCTCAGGCACTTCTTTCAGCTCTTCACGCAAAGAGACTCCTTCCAAGATCGACTTCGAAAGTAGCAATGGACTCTCGTCGAGAGAATCCACTTGCGTGGCGGCATCGGTCGCGGAGTATAGTTGAATACGTGCCTTCGATCGAAAGGTCGGCATCTGCCGCAGGTACGAGTAGTACCCACCCCCGAGCCCCGCTAGAGAGCCAAACAGCATCCAAGCGAGCGACAGGACCCATCTCTTGATCGGATTTACTTTTACTTCAGACATAATCTAAGCCGTTTCAACTTTCGCAACCCGCACACAACACACTGCTTTTTCCGTCCACCCAAGATTCCAACTTCGATTTCTAATCGATAGGTATCATTTCCATTGGCTGGTAAAGCTTTGAATTTTTTCGTCCTGACTACGAAGCTTCCGAATATGCGACTTGAGAATCGGACTCGTCTCGTCACTTCGCCCATCCAACATGTCCAGATCCAGTAAGATCGCACGCGCGCTATCATCAAAAGGGCGGCAAGCTAGCGCAAGAACAGCGTGTGATCTAGCTAGACGCCATGCCGCATAATCTTGCCCAGGTAGCATTAGCTGCCCCAAAGTGAGCCCCTCTCCCATTTCAATCAGCTTGTTTCGCAAGGTTTTTGGGGCCGTTACTCGCTCGAGCGCCTTATTGTCAACCGATTCTAAACTGCGTAGGTACTTTGCCCCAACTCGCGACTGCTCATCCATCAATAGCTTCGCCAATAGAATGTGAATCGAAGCACTACGAGGATGAAACTTGGTCAGTGATTCTAAGTTTGCGATCGCTTCATGCTGTGACTCACGTTCTTGAATCGGCAATCTCAAGTTGGCAATTCGCTCACCTTGGTAGCGATCGACTGTTGATGCTATGTGCAAATCGATAACGGAAAGCAAGAAGCCAATGCCAAACACGGACAGGCACAGAGCCGAGCTTAGGTACTTCACTTTCTTGCCAACCATCACGAAATAGCCGGACCTTGTACTCTCTAAGCCGCTTACTTCGTTCAATTTCTGGGCTCTATTTGTGGCCACGGCTCTATTTGTGGCCACAATACCACCGCAAATAAGTGCAAAGGTCATTAAGACAGGGGGTTGCAGAATTCCATAGTCAAGAATCTGGCTGACAAGCAGGGAGGGTAGAACGAAAACACCAGTGAAGAAAATCGCTTCGGACGAACCGCATCGGTGCTTCCGTTGCAATGAGAGTCCAAGCGAAATCGACGATAGCCGAGTCGCTATCGACAGATAAAAAAGTCCTACCAACAACAACAGCCATGGACCGCCTTCAAGCAACCACTCAAAAGGCATTCCGTCGGCGTGAATGAACCAGCTCTTCCCACCATATGCTTGAAAGGGTAGATGCGCATAACTGTAGGTTCCTAGCCCTGCCCCGAACGGAAGAAACTCCCATGCAGCTTGTGCGCTATCCCTCCAGTGATCCAGCCGAGGATTTGACATCGCCTCGTCGCCCCAGATTGTTCGGACTCGATCGCTTACTCGGCCAAACAATCCGTAGGCAATTAGAAGAACACATGCAATCGCGCCAGCACCCGACAACAACCGAGCAGTCGTGGCGTCGCGCAAAGACCACTTGATGGACGCGTGGATACACATAAACCCAACGGTGACTCCCAGAAAGGCTCCACGAGATTCACTTGCGAGAATGCCAGCGATCAATAGCACAATCGATAGCAGTGTTGAGACCAAAACAAAGTGGTTTGATAGGCGCGAGATTGTGGATTGCCGTATCTCCACGGCCGCCGCGCTTTGCCTCCTCACCCAGATCAAACAGCCAAAGGCGCATCCAAGGCACAGGCTGAGGAAACCTCCTGCATTATTGTTGTTTACGAACGGCCCGAAAGAATCGCGAGAAAGCTGTGGAGTAATCCATAACTTGTCGACCGACAATGTTCGTTCGTCACTTGAGATATAAACTGCGTCCAGAATTCCCAGCAACGCAAAGATTCCACCGACGTGCGAAATGAAAAGGAGAAACGCGATTTTCAAATAGTTGCTTGCGAAAACTTGTGACGACAGCCAGTAGGCAGCACCGAATAAAATGGGTACTACCATCGCAAGACGCGTTAAATCGGGAGCGACGCTGATGGGTGCCCAATTCTCCGAAGGCACGGAGGACACATAGGTCGAAGCCTCATTCGCGATCGAACGTGGTATCCAGCGCGTGTATGCTGCAAAGGAAGCTGGCGACAACCACTCGAGCAGCCACATAGGGATGAAGAACGTATGGAGCAAGCCGATCAACCAAAACAACCCCACGATGAGAAGCAGCCGATCCACGGAATCCAGCAAAGCACCCTGCCGAAGCCTACGCACGACCACGACGAAAAAGAGGACCGCCGTAGTAATCGCCACCCCGAATTTGGTAGCCGGGTAGGCACCTCCCAAGTCGAATGCTGACCAACAGATCAGCACGACCAAAGTAAGCGTTACAAGAAGCCCCTCCAAGCTCGTGAAGCTTTTACCGTCCGCCTGAAGGGGATTGATAGATCGGGTATTCACCGCCGTTCCTGTAATTCGCTGATCGATTATCCAACAACTAACAGGATAATCACTTAACGAAAAACGGCCCAACTGCCTTTGGTGAAAACCGCAATACGACGATGGTTAATTAGTGATTTGCGGCTTGAGCAACTCTTTCATTCGATCTTCCCCCATGTTCTCGGGCGTTGCACAGTACTCTCCTGTGGAAATAAACGCTTCGGCATTCTTGCCTTTGATCGAATCGACGATCGTTAGGACGGAACGATAGCCCATCTCTACCGGATCTTGCAGAACGATACCTGAGCACGAACCATCCTCTAACCCTTCAATCAAAGCATCGCTTGGATCGAAAGCAATAAACTTTACTTTTCCAACCAACCCAGCATTGCGAAGTGATTCCAGTGTTCCATTGGCGTTAGGTTCACAAACTGCAAAAATCCCCGCCAAGTCCTTGCCGTGCAGTTGCAACAGTTGATCGACTTTTTCTTTCGCCGAAGTGGTGTTATCTCCACCTCGTTGATCCGAGGAAACGACCTTGATGTCTGGATACTTCTTCAGGGCTTCTAAAAATCCTTCTTCCCGCTGCTCGGTGCTCTCACTGCCAGCGAGATAACGCAACAAAATCACGTTTCCTTTCTCACCGATAGCCTTTGCCATCTCCTCAGCAGCCATTTGACCACCCTTGAAGTTGTCCGTTGCGACGTAGCTGACAATCTCAGGCCCCTCATCTAGACCGGAGTCAAAAATGACAACTGGAATCTCTGCTTCTATCGACTCGGTAACCGCGTCAACCAATCCTCCCTTTTGATTCGGTGCGAGCGCGATGCCATCGACGCCTTTCGAGATCATCTCTTTCACCACTTGAATCTGGCTTCCCGTGTCGCTCTCCACCACCGGACCTTTCCAGATGATCTCAACGTTGCCACACTCCTTAGCCGCTTTCTCCGCTCCAAAGTGAACAGATTTCCAAAACTCGTGACTTGTGCCTTTAGGAACAACGGCGATCGTCAACGTATTACTATCTGGCTTGCCGCCTGACGCGTCTCCGCAACCAGTAAAGATGCAAGACAGAAGACCGAGCAACAGGAGGACTCTACGGTTCATAAAACAGTTCCAAAGAGAGTAGATTAGTTTGGTGTTTGGCGAGCAAAGCTTAAGATTCTAACCTAAACAGTCTCACGAGACGGAACCTGGAAGCCAGAGCGATTTGCATCTTTGAGAAGCGTGTTCGCTGCTTGAGCATGATCGCCGGTGTGCTTCTCTGACTCAGGATCAAAGGTCAAGGTTGGTCCGACGACATACTCGTTGCCCTCCTGAGGAATGCCAACTCCTTTGCTCATCACATCGTGCAGCTTTTCAAAATGCTCTGTGGCATCTGGATTGTCAGCAAACCGCCCTGTCTGCTTACTAAACGCAGCCGGCTTACCAAGGCGATAAGAATTGTTCATCAAGTGGCCAAGCACGCAACCGTAATGCGCGTCATACACATTCCCATTGGCCATCGACGGATCATTTGCACGACAAGCCGAGACAAAGCTGCCCCAGTTTCCACCTGGAGTCACCAATTTGGAGCCCTCTTCGACCTTGATTTTTTCACCCTTGTCCGATCCTGCTGGAAAGTAGGTGTAACCACCACTTTCTACGATCCGGCCACCATCTTCGAAGTAGTACTCGTTCATAACTTGGCGCTGATAGCCATCATAGCCCACGTTGCGAACGTTGAAGAAGACCATCTGACCATTTGGATACTCTGCCATCCCGAACATCGTATTCGGTGTCTCGCCTTGATCTCCCCACTGAAAGCGACCGCCGAGCGCCATGGCTCGAACCGGATGTGTTTGATCGGGATCAATCGCCCAGCGTGCGACATCCAACTGATGCGTACCCTGATTATTTAGGTCACCATTGCCCGTCTTCCAGAACCAGTGCCAGTTGTAATGTACGTAGTTCGCGTGAAACTGATCGATATCCGCTGGCCCCCGCCAAAGATCCCAATCCAAATTTGATGGAGCTGAGCCGGTTTTCTTGATCCCGATCGATCCCCGGGGCTTGCAACAGTAGCCATATGATATCTTGAGCCGGCCAAACTTTCCGTCGTGAATCATCTTCGTCAGCCCGGCATAAGATGCTCCGCTGCGTCTCTGCGTTCCGTGCTGAATCACGACACCGTATTTTTTCTGGGCCTCAACGCAGATACGACCTTCTTCCACGTCGTGACTCATCGGCTTTTCAACATAGACGTGTTTGCCAGCTTGCGCGGCCCAGATCGTAATGAGCGAATGCCAGTGATTGGGCGTTGCAACGGAAATCGCGTCAACGGATTTGTCTTCAAGCGCTTCGCGAACATCGATAGTTCCCTTCGGATTTGACTTGCCACCGGATTTTTCGCGCACTTGCTTGATCCGCTTTGCCAGAACTCTTTCGTCTGGATCGATGAGCCATGCGATCTCAACGTTGTTTTGGCCGAGCCATCCATCGATGTGATTTCCGCCTCTGCCATTTAGACCAGCAACCGCGATTCTCAGTCGATCATTGGCTCCGTAGGCTTTGGAACTTGAAAGTGGACTCGCCAACATACTGGTTCCTGCGACAGTTCCTGCTGTCGCCAAGAAAGTACGACGCGAACTACGTTTTCTCGAATCAGAATTATGAGTAGTCATCGGATAGACTCCTGAACATGGCGGGCAAGGTGGGGAAGGGTGGAAAGTAGATGCTGCTAAAGGGTAATCGCGGTCCCTAAATCTAACCTTCTAGGGTTCGAAAAGCTACAAGCAGTCGTATGAACGCATGGCTATTCACAACCCGAAGCGTGAGCGCGGAAAACTGATTTAAAGCGTCGCCGGCTCGCTTACGCGTCGGATTATGAATAATAAATATGCAAAATCACAACAGCATTCTTGCGGCCGCTGTCAAAGCCGTTTGATAGCGATGTCGCGAAACTGGACGGGGTCATTGTGGCCAGCAAAGCCAAAATGACCGCCCGTAAGTGACACTCCCGGATGCTTGGCGTTGTCCTTATCCTCCGCGATGTTAGCGACATCCACATCTGTGATAATTGTTCCGTTCAGTTCCACGCGAACATGACTGCCCTCTACTGTCACTTCCTGATAGTTCCACTCACCCGCCTCGCGCAAATAGCCGCGGTGCGCCGCGGAAATCCCGTAGACAGATCCGTGGTACTGACGGGGATCAAGCTTGGCGTATTTAGGATGTTCGCTGTCCAGTACTTGAAGCTCACACATCCCATCGTAGGCCGCACGGCCTTTGCCAGAATAACGGATTGCCAAACCATTGTTACCGCCCGGAGGCAACTTAAACTCCAGACGCACGATAAAGTTCTCATACTCTCCATCGGTGAACAGCACTCCGCCCTTCCCCGGTTTACATTGCAAGGTCCCATCCACGACTTGGTAATCGGCAACCGCACCCGACCAGCCAATTAGATCCTTGCCGTTGAAGATCGATTCGAAGCCTAATTTCACATCATCCCCACGCAACTTGCGATTCGCTTCCTCCGCTCCAATAGTTCGCACTCTAATATTCTTCCAGCGAATCTCGCCACCGTGAGTCTGAAGGTGAATCGGGCCTTCCGCAGGCAGAGGCAGCTTGCGATTCCAATAGTTCTCCATTACGGCGCCATCAACGACCAGCTTGTCGTTCAGCTCCACCCAAGTCCGACTGCCTACTTGCACGATACGAAAACGATTCCACTCCCCAAAGGGCTTGTCCGCTAGATGAAGCGGCAGTTGGCCGGGAGCGCCTTTCGAATTATTGAACAGACCGCCGGAACCATAGTTCGCGTTGCGATTCCATTTCCCGCCTGCCTCAGTCGTGTCCCAGATCTGAACCTGCGGTGTGCCTCGCAAGTAGATGCCGCTGTCAGCCTTGGCAACTGTCTTGTATTCAACCCAGAACTCAATGTCTCCATAATTTGCATCCGAGGTTGCATACGGCCCCTTGCCATCGTTAACGAGCTCATCGCCGTCCACGCTCCAATGCTTCTCGAATTCTGATTGCTGTTTCTTCAGCGAAGCTTCCTGATCGGCATCCGTTTTAGCCTTTGCTGTGGTATGTGGATTGTTGCCGTGCCAGCCAGACAAAGTCTTTCCGTCGAATAAATTCTTGAACCCATCCTGCTGAGCCAGCAAAGGTTGAAAACGACAGATTAATACGAGAAAGCAGAGTATCTTAATAGAGTTTCGCATGGGAGGCTCTTGGAGAGGTCTAGTGTGGCTGTAAGCCCTGGGAAGCTGGGGGAGACGAGCGATCTTTCGGATCGCAGTTCGCGTGCTTGGCGGATCCACTCGCTGCGGTCGATAACCGATGTATACGGAGCCGTCGACTATGCAAGCAATTCAATTCTACTTGATCATGGGACTCATATGCCTGTGTGGATCTGGCGTCCAAGCACAGGTCATAGAAATCGCTCCTCCACCTTCGGGCTACCCTTCTTTAGTGAAAACCCCAGCAGACGCAGGAGTTCAAAACTATCAAAACTCAGCAGAAGACCTGATGATCGGAGGCGACGCGGAATATCTGACTTTGGCAGACGTTATCGCCAGTGTTCTAAGTTCCTTCCCCAAAGTCCAGAAATCGCGTTTGCAGCGAAGCGAACGTCATGGCGAACAGGTCTCCGCAATGGGAGCCTTCGACACAAAGCTGGAAGGCTTCACGGTTTCCGAGCCAGCGGGATTTTATCGCAACTTTCGGCACGGACTCGGCGTCTCTCGAAGAACTTGGTGGGGCGGTTACCTCGCAGCAGGATATCGTCTTGGTCGTGGTGACTTTCAGCCTTGGTATAAAGAGCGAGAAACCAATGAAGGCGGCGAATTCAAAGTCGCTCTTGGTGTTCCGCTTCTTCAAGGACGGGCCATCGACCCGCGACGCGTGGCAGTGTTCCAAGCCAGTTTAGGTCGCCAGGCCGTCGAACCGCAGATCCAACGTGAAATCCTGATTTCGGCGCTGGAAGCAAGTGCCTACTACTGGAAATGGGTCGCCGAGGGCAACAAACTCCAAATCCAGCGCGCACTGGTCGAGCTCGCGGCCAAACGCCAAAAACAATTCCAAGCTGGCCAAGAAGCCGGCCGTTTCGCCAAAGTTGATGTGTTCCTAAACAATCAGTTGCTTGCTGAACGCCGAAACAAGATGCTGGAAGTCGAGCAAAAATTCCGGCAGGCTAGTTTCAAGCTATCACTTTACCTCCGCGACGAGTTTGGCAATCCGCGCTTGCCACCCGAGAGCTGGCTGCCAGAACACTTCCCCAGGACCTACCAACTTGATCCGTTGGACGTAGATAGCGAGATGGCACTGGCCGCGTCACGTCGTCCTGAAATCAGCTTACTGCAACTCAGCTTGCAGAGCCAACAGATTGACCAACGGCTCGCACGCAATCAACTGCTCCCAACGATTGACCTCTACACCGAAGGCTCGCAGGACGTCGGAACGCCAGCCTCCTCCAGCAACGATAAGGGGCAGTTTCAACTCGCGGCTGGGCTCCAAGGCTCGTTACCGATCCAACGGCGCGAGACGCGAGGAAAGATCCAATCAACAGCTTCCAAAATTGCGCAGATCAATCAAGAACTACGATTGCAACGCAACAAGATCGGTGTCGAGATCCAGGAAGCTGACAATGCAATCCGATTTGCGGCACAACAACTTGAGCAATCGAAACAAGCTGTCGAGTATGCGATTGCAACGCTTCGGAGCTATCAGTATGCGTACAACAAAGGCTACGAAGATCTACTTTACTTGAACATCGTTGAGACCAA
>PKCQ01000529.1 GCA_002862265.1 Planctomycetaceae bacterium
CAATTTTCGCATATGTTTTTTTTGCGATCTCTAGCAATCCAACGGTGTATTGCTCGACGCTGCCGTCCGCTTCCGCTCGCGGCTGCATGTAATCTCTCTTCCAAATATCTCCGCTGCAACCATGCGACATAAGGGCCACCACGTCAGAGTCCTTCTCGTTCGATAAGAATTCCTCTAGTTGCTGGCAATACAAGCCGAAGTAGTCAGCACTGATCGCTTTCTGACTACCAAAGTAGTGCATCGAGAAATTGCTCAGCACTGCAATTGGCTCGCCCGACAAAGTCTGAAATGCAATCAGACTCAGTTCCGGATCTTCCGGTCCGGTTGGTCCTGTGACGTCATCCAAGTTCTTGGCAGCGTGCATCGTTGCTCGCACCGTCGGATTGCCAAAGGGGTCATTTCGCACGCGATCAGATCGAAGAATCCATCGACGGAGGGCTGTAAAGTTGTCAGCTCTCGCGGTTCCCCAACCGACCTTGGCCGGTTGCAAGCTTTTCTCGGCTGACAAAAGTGCTTCGGCAATTTTTTGCCTTAAAAGGGGAACATATGTCGGGTCTGGATCTGTTCCCAACGCCCCGTAGCTAGAGGGAGCAGTATGTGTGTGCGTCGCTGAAATCAGTATTCGATCTTCACTGAGCTCTCCGGAACTCGCCGCCAGCGTCTTAGCTTCATCACAAAGCTGCCGAGCCAAAATGCAGCTATCGACTACACAGATACCAATTCGTTCCTTGCCATCATCCAGCACGATCGCCCGCGCATGAATTCGAGTGGTGATCGCGTTGGCTCTATTGGGCAAAAAACCGCCGTTTACCCATACAGGCAATTGCGTCGGCGAGATATCCATCTTTGCTGCACCGACTCGGAGTTCTGCCTTGGCAAGTTGCCCGAAGAAGCACAGAATCGGAATCAGCAGGAGAGCAAGCAGACTTCGAAAACTCAGCATAGCACTCTCTCATTGCCTATATCTTCTGCCTGAGAAGTGGCGACCGATTAAGAGCAAACCGGCGCCTTCATTGAAAAAGAATCGATTGGACTGTCTACAGTTTGCTTTGCAAGAACTCGTGCACATCAGCCACTACACGATCTATCCAAGCTGCTTGATTCCAATGCCCATGTTTCGCGTCTTCGTGGACGATCTGCTTTGCATAAACGCCGACTGACTTAAGTTTGGCCAAACTGGGTTCGTCTGCTGTCGGGTTGTCCTTGCTGCCGCGGATGAACAAGCACGGTGGATCTTCGGCATCGATTTTCAGGTAAGCATCCGCTAGCTCGTATAGCTTCTTATCTTCGTTGATGTTCTTGCCTAACCAGTTGATCGCGTTGGAAAGACTGCCAGCCACAGATTTCTCTGCGACGCTGCCCGAAGCAATTTCCATAGGCCCAGCTAGAACAACTGCAGCATTTAGTTGCGCCGAAAGAGCTGGCAGAGCAATCTCGCGACCATACCCTGAAATTTCGCCCTTTGCTTGCAGAGCTTTCACATCGGCTCCCGTAGCCATCAGGCCGACTAAATGGCCCCCAGCTGATCCACCAACAGCGGCAATTCGATCAGGATCGATGTTAAGAGCGGCCGCGTTAGAACGCAGAAACCGGATTGCAGCGTTGCAATCATGAATCGCTGCTGGAAACTTTGCTTCAAAGCCAAGTCGGTATTCGATCGACATCACGACATAGCCAAGCTCAGCAAGCTTGATCGCTAGCGGCCGGAACTTCGTCTTGTCCCCTTTGAGCCAACCACCGCCGTGAACCACAATGATCGCCGGACGGCCGGCTTCATCGCTCTCAAGATGCAAAATATCGCAGAGCAGCTTGCGGTGACCTTCTCTGTAATAGACGTAGTTCTGCTCTACGGACATGCCTTCTGGAATTCCGGTAGATGGTCTGCCCTCTGGATTGGCGAGCTTTCCCTTGGAGGGCGGAGTAGGTTGGACACCGTATGCCAACATGGGCTGGCGCACGACACCACCAAATGTGCTGATGTAAAGTTCCTGATCACTTTGACCGCCGAAGTTGCAGTTGATGGGTCGCTCTGGCGTCTCGAATTGATCTAGCAAGTCGCCTTTTGCATTCCAGATCCAAACAGCTTTTGCACCTGCGCAGTAGACATTGCCAGCTCGATCGATGCACATTCCATCTGACTGGGGACCTTTCTCGCCACCCGTCATCGTGGCAAACTCCACTGCCGGACCTACTCGATCTTGTCCCGCATTCGCGGAATAGATCTTGCCGCCTTTGTAAGAGGAAAAATACAACGTGCTGCCATCAGGCGAGACGGTGATCCCATTCGGCGTGTTAATACCTGAGACCGCAACAGAGACGCTTCCCTCGGGCGTGATCCGTCGTACTTCGCCCTCCTTGGTGCAAGTGACGTAGACGTTGCCGCGATGATCGACGACTAAGTCATTCGGCCTAGCTCCATCGTCAAAAGTCACCCAAGGTTTGGGCTTGCCCCAGCCATTGGACTTGCAGATCCGCCCAGCTGCATTCTCGGCCAAATACAATTCGCCCAGCTGGAAGAACGTGCCAGAGTATCCCGCCCCCTTGGCGACCGACTTCCAAGGCTGTTGATCGCCCTTGGCGTTGGTCCGGTACAGGAAGAGTTCTTTGCCTTTGACGTCGGGTACGAAGACTGTACTTCCACTGGCAGCTCCGCCATCAGCCAATCCAAATTCTTGCGTGAGTTTTGCAAAGGGCTTTGATCGATCGACGGGTGATTTCTGCGCGGTGGCAGAAACACCTGGACAGTTCAAAAGAACAATAGCAAAAAACGTGCGAATCCAAAGTTTCATATCTGGCTCCCGAGGCGAGGAATTGGAGAGGAGAGGGTAAGCCAAAGCCATTGGCTAAAGTGACAGGGAAACTATTTTTTCGGTGGAGGCAATCGAACCAAATGCACAGCTCGGACATCCATCAATGCCTTGTTAGCAAGCTTAACAGGCTCGATTTTCAGTTCCTGAAGGCCTGCGTCCAAATCCACGACGCCGATTGTTCGCCACTGGAAATTCTGAAAGTGCCCCGTTTCCAAGACCTGGAAATCGACGACAGCATTCGCTTGTTCTGATTCGACGCTGGAAATACTAATCCTAGCATCAGAGCCACCTTGCCCTTTTCCACAGCCTTGCAGGATCGCCACATTGAACTTGCCAGCAGTTTCTACATTGATGTTCCAGCTGGCAAAGTCGTTCTTTCCAACCCAATACCCCACAGTGTTTTTGTAACTTTGCGGTTCGTAGCGTATCTTCTCGCCTTTGGCGTTCGCCATGTGTGCCGGAAGCAAATAGCAGCCATCAGTTTGCGAGGTGATCGGTTTCGTCTCGCTGGGCAGCAAGGGCTTAGAACCAAAGGTCATCACAATCGTGTCGGCACCTTCGGGACGGTTTGACCACTTGAGAACCCAATATTCCTGCTCAGGACGTACCGAGATGTTCGATTGCTTGGTTCCTTCCCAAGTAGCTTTGCGTAGAGCAGCGGAAAGTCGAGGAATGTTGAGTGTCTTTAGTTTCACGTCCGTCAGCTTCAGCTCCACCGTCAATTCACCGCGTGATGCGGAGACTCCGGCAGAATCTACCGGAGTGAAAGGCTCTAGCTCGTCGGCCCGCGATATTCCTGAAGTAGTGGTGCTGATGGCAAGCAAAATGGCTAGCAAGAGAAAAGATGGCGTGACAAAACGCATATTGCTGTATCCGAACTGAGTAGCGAGAGGGGCAGGGCGGACGCAAGCATGCTTAGAGGCAGAGATGCTGATCCGCCTTGAAATTTTATCACCCGGTCGTCCAGCTATCCAGCATATTCCTGGCTGGTTCGTCTGCGTTATAAGTAGGAACTAAGAACCGGCTTTGACTTTGCGGCGACGCATGTTGAAAAGTTCCACTACAAACGAGAAGCTCATTGCGCAGTAGATGTAGCCTTTGCTGATCGGCGTACCGATCCCTTCAGCACAAAGCATCACTCCGATAAGCAGCAGGAAGGCGAGAGCAAGCATCTTGATACTTGGATTGCCGTCTACAAACTTGCCCACTTGATCAGCAAAAGAGATCATCACTCCCACGGCCAAGATCACGGCAGCCACCATCACCCAGAGCTGATCCGCCATCCCGACTGCGGTGATGACACTATCGAGTGAAAAAATCACATCCATGATCGCGATCTGACCAATGACTCGGGAAAAAGTCACTTGCTTCGTGTTTGCGTCGCCCGAGTGCTCAGGATCTTCCTCCACTTCGTGGTGAATTTCACGAACGCTACTGTAGATCAGAAACAGGCCACCGAAAAGCAAGATCAAGTCGCGCACAGAGATCTCGTTAAATTCATCCCAGGCATGTTGGTCGAACTCAGCCTCTTCCTCTACTGGCATCAACTCGTCCATACCCGGCAACGCAAAGGCATGCTCCACTCTCTGCTCTTCGGACTCTTCGTAGTAGTAAGCCTTCAGTCCATCAGCGGGTGGGAACACGTCGGTCACTTTGAAGATCGGCGTGGTCAAGTGCACGATCCAGAAGATTCCGCATAGCAAAAGGAGCCGCGTACCGAGTGCGAGTAGTAGCCCCCAGCGCCGACCGGTACTTTGCTGTTCAGGTGGCAACTTCCCCGTAGCGACAGAGATAAAAACAATGTTGTCGATACCCAGAACGATTTCCATGAGGCTCAAAGCGATCAAGGCAACAATGGCTTCAAACATGGGAAATCTATTCTCTCAGGAATCGAAAACTGGAATGCAAGACTCGCAGACAACTAGCTCAGCAACGGGGCGAGCAAACTATAGAGTGCCATCGCGATCAACACGATGTAGCTAATCGGTCGAAGCCGATCATCACCCAACTTTGAGCCGATTCGTAGCCCGACTGCAGCGCCGATCAATACAAAAGGCAAGGCAAGGCAAGCAACGACAAGCGCTCGCCAAACCTCATGCCCAAACTTCCACCAAAGTATCAGAATCTGTGGCGCAAAGTTACCGATATACATGGTGAACAAAAAAGCACGAGCTCGATCTGCGGCAAACTTCTGACCATGAACCCAAAGCACCATCGGTGGACCACTGATGCCAGAGAGCCCTTGCAGGATACCGCTACCGCCAAAGGTGATCGTAACCCAGTACCAACGTGCAGCGTTCTTCCAATCTATTCCAACGAAGGCCTGCGAAACGACAGCGAGCAGAATCATCAAGGCAACGAGCTGGTTGATACTCTCACTCGACCAAGTCACTACGTAAGTCAGACCAACAATTCCAATTGGCATGGCCAGAATCCGAAGCGAAGCGGGAGCAGCAACCTCTCGAAACGTGATACTGTCACGCAGTTTCCATAGCCCGAATACGTTCTGCGGAAACATGGCTGTGATGATCATGAGTTGAGCTGTCACGAAATCATTGCCTGCCCAAAGTAGAAGAGGCATGGCAAACATCGCCGCAGCGAATCCAACAGCGGCTTGAATTGTCGCGGCTGCAGCGAGAATCAGAACTGACCACAATACCGGAGTGTCAGCCAAATATGCTTGCAGTTCTGCGATCACAACCTCCCTGATTTCCCGTAATGGGATTCGCCAGAATTCCTCTTCCCGTAATGGGATTCGCCAGAATTCCTCTTCCCGTAATGGGATTCGCCAGAATTCCCGTCGTCAAATCATTGCTTGATCTCAAACAACTCCGTCAACTTGCCGTCTAGACTCAGTTGAAAGACCTTCCGCGCCTTAGGATCAGCAATCAGCAGCCCGTCCTTATATGCCGTGATGCCAACTGGTCCCACCAATGGTTCACCGGAAACAAGCTTCACCGGCTCAGCACCAGCGGTCACTTTCCAAACAGCTTTGGCGTAGCCATCGGTTACGTATGCGTTCCCATCTTTGTCAAAGGCTATTTGATGCGGGAACTGGAACTTACGATCGGCCACGACCGCTTCAACCTTGCCAGAATCGTCAACGATTTGTAGCTGAGCCTTTTGTTGCGACACCACCCAGACCTTGCCATCGGCGCCAATGCCAACTCCACGTGGATTGACTGCGGCGAGTTCCTGGGGTTCTTGGCTACCCGCTTCTATCCTAAAAAGGCGTCGCAACTCGAGGTCTGCGATATATAGACTTCCGTCTTTGGCAACTGCGATGTCCATTGGCATACCGATCTTGCCGCCGGTAATCGGCTCCGCCTTGTCCTGAGTCACTTTGTAAATATCGCGTGTGGAAGTATCCGCGACGAGAACTTCGCCTTCGGGACCAATGGCGATAGCGCGAGCCGCATTGAGCGGGGTGCGGTACTTCGGTGAGCCTTGGAAGAACACCGAAAGCGTGCCGTCTTTCCACTTCCAGACTCCCGGCAGATAGCGATCGGCCACGTAGATCGTTCCATCCTCAGCCGCTGCCACATCTAAAGGGTAAGGAGGCATCTTCCCCTGCCCGTTCGCAGTCTGAGCTTGCGAGACCAGAATTGACAAGGTCGAAAGAAAAATCAGAGCCGAGTGTTGTCTGAGAACGAAAAGTGCGTCAGCAATAAGTGGGGCTTGCATCAATCGTAACCGAGCAAAAGTGCGGGAAAGATGAGGTCGGAGGCTGGTCTAACGTGATTTTTGACTTCGTCACTATCGTAGACTGATTGTTCGGCCATGTCAGGAGCGCTGCCCACCAGGAAGATGCACGCACTGGCTGGCAAGGTGTTTCACATCCACGATGCGGAAGCAAATGAGGCTTTCCGCTCGAACACACGAACCGGTCGCGAGGCCGGGCGTTTTACGCGTCCTTACTTGAGCTTCCGAATATCTGCGGCAACTGAATAATGTATCGCCGGCAGCAAAGCATGTTGCTAAGCAACTCAACCGAGAGGAATCTACCAGCCTATGTCCATCCAGCGCAATCCATCCCGTAGTGTGCGAATTGGTAGCATCAGCGTCGGTGCGGAACACCCAATTGCAATCCAAAGCATGACTGCCACTCACACACAAGACATTGATGCGACGGTGGCCCAAGTGAACGCCTTGCACGCAGCCGGAGCCGACGTGGTACGCATCGCGGTCGATAGTGGCAAAGACGCGGAAGCCCTGGCCGAAATTCGCAAGCAGACGGAAGCCAATCTTTCTGTCGACTTGCAGGAAAGCTATCGCCTTGCCGAGAAGGTCGCGCCTCATGTCGACAAAGTGCGTTACAACCCTGGGCATCTGTACCATCACGAGAAAACCCGTCCTTGGCAAGACAAGGTGCGTTATCTGGCCGAAGTGGCGCGTGACAATAACTGCGCAATACGCATCGGCGTCAACTGCGGCAGCGTCGACCCGGAGAAGAAAGCTCAGTTCGCCCCCGAAGACGAAATCGGCCCAATCCTGCAGAGTGGCATTGAGCACTGCGAACACCTGGAGAGCCTAGGCTTCGAGCGTTTCGTTGTCAGCATGAAGGATAGCGACCCCGCAACCGTGGTGAAGATCAATCAGGCCTTTGCGGAAAAGCGACCTGATGTACCGCTGCACCTAGGAGTTACCGAAGCTGGCTTACCACCCGATGGGATCATCAAGACTCGTATCGCCTTCGAGCAACTGATTGGACGCGGGATTGGTGACACAATTCGTGTTTCGCTAACTGTACCCAACCCTCGCAAACCCGAAGAGATCCAAGCGGGCCGAGAAATCATAGACGACATCTATTCGGGACGTCTGCGCAGTGTAGTAGCCTTGGATCCAACAGCACTGAACATTATCTCTTGTCCAAGTTGTTCACGGGTCGAGAACGAAGCCTTTGTGGAGCTCGCGCAAGACGTAAAAGCAATGACAACTTACGCGAAAGAGCACGCAATCACGATTGCCGTGATGGGCTGTCGCGTCAATGGGCCAGGCGAGACCGACGAAGCTGACCTCGGACTCTGGTGCGGACCCAATCGAGTGAACCTGAAAAAGGGCGAGGAGTCGTTGGGCTCGTATCCCTACGATGAAATCCTGGAGAAGCTGAAAGAAGAACTCGACAAGCTCATCACAGCTCAAACGGCCTAACGGATTCGCCAAAATTCCTCTCTGAAAATCAATCGCTACGCGACCATATAAGGGTTTCTGGCGAAATCTCTGAAGTCAATTCTCTTGGATACTGCTTAGAATCCGATCGACGATGGCTTCATCAGTCGCCGGATTGAAGAACACCGCTTTCCAAGCCGGAATTTCAATTCCAAAAGGCTTGTAGCCAAAGTTCGTGGTGAATCCTAACCTTGCGTCCGAGCGAGGATCCATCATCTTTGCGCGTTTTTGCTGTGTGCTTTTCACTTCCGCAAAATACCTTTCGCGTTCCTCTTCCGGCAACTCGCCTGCGATTAACTTCTGATAGATCTCTTCGGCGTTGCGTCCCTTTGGCAAGACCCACCAATCCACCGCGACGCCAACCGTATTGCGATTCAGAACTTTGCAATAATCAAGCTTCTCCAAGCCTTGTTTCAGTCGTTCTGCCAATTCTATTCCACGAGCGGTCAGCATGCGCCAGCCTTCCAGGCCGATAGCGTTCAGCGAAGCCATGACGATGTACGGGCCGAGGGCAGGTCGGGAGCACTCCAGTGTAAAGAGTGCTGGGTCTCGTCGAGCATCGGCCTCGGAGAAGTAAGGCGTGTCGGC
>PKCQ01000103.1 GCA_002862265.1 Planctomycetaceae bacterium
CCCTATTTAGACATCGCAAAATTGCATCAGGCCAGCAGCCTCTCGGACCGATGTTCACGTCTGTAAGGGCAGAAGTGAGACCTCCGGCAAAGACCTACTTCTTAAAGAGTAACCTTTTCGCTGGGCAGAAAGCAAGTTTGGCTTGGCCGAGCGATGGTGGATTCGGCGCTGACTCTCTTTATCTAATCGCCTAAGCGAACCGCCTAATAATCCTTAAATCTAAGAGCTTCTTGGAAACAGCAGGGAAGCTATTTCAGAATATCGGCTCTAAGCTGGTAGAAAACACCATCGAGTCCATCTACAGGCTTTTTGTAATTGTTGACCCGCAGCGTGCCTGCTAGCCGCTGTTTACGAAATCCTTTGCGAGCATACTGATCGCCGGTCAAATTAACTTCGATCATGTGTGTCAGCGGAGGCTGACCACCAAAACAGCATGTCCCAAGGTCCGGTACCAAAACGAATTTCTTCGCGGTGCTTCCAGTCATGGATGTGGGATGAATGTAGCCTTTGATGAAAACCTGCTTGCCGTTGAAGTCCAGGGCATTGGAAGGAGGGCGATCAGCGGTCGACTCATCTGACATAAGTACAGCGAAATCCAAACGCTCATATCCCTCGGGAACTTCCGTCATATAGACGAAAATATGGTAGCTGGGAGCAAAAATCAGAGTCGACAAGCATACGATTCCACCCACCCATGCAATGCTATCACCCTGAATTTCGTTGGGAAACTTGCGAATCGCAGACAGCCCAAGAGCAGCAAATACGAAGCCGATCAGAGAAAGAACCACCAGGATGGGGAAGAGAAACGCTCCTAGTCCAAACAAGCCGAGCAAAGCAGAAGCAACTGCCGCCCGCGAAACGCTCTGATAAACCTCAGGTTCGGATTCTGAAAAAGTAGTTTGTTCCGTCATGGTCGGAGCGTCTTCATGTACGAGCCACAAGATCAGTGGCGTGTTTGCAGGAAATCAAAGATCCACAGGTAGGCTTTGCGGCTCCAGTCCCGAGCTTGCAATGGCAATCGCAGAGGGCGTTCAGCGGCGGCGAAACAGAGCCAACCAAGGGCTATTGCCCGCTCCACCAAGGAATAGCCACATAGCTAGCCAAAGTGTCACGGAAAACATGCTTACTACGCTAATAGCGGAGAGCCGGTTCGAGGCAGTTTCAGTGGGCGAATTACTGGTTTCGCCCAAACTTCCTCGACTCGTGTTGGAATAGTCCTCAGTAGAGGCCGAGTCAGCATAACCAACAGCCGCGTATTCCTTACTAGGCAAGAGCGGTTCCACCGAATCGCTCACGATCCCGCGAACCTTTTTTGGGCAGGGTACGCTAGAAGAATCATCGGACTTCGGAATCGGGAAAAATCTCGTGGCTCGTTTGTAGGCAGCGGGATCAAGCTCCTTCAACTCCGCCATGGCCTTTTCTGCCTCGGGCAAAGGGCAAGCTCGCAAATAATTGATAACGGGAACTCGAACCCAACTCGACTTTTCGTCAGCCGATTTGAAAAGACCTGTTAGCTTTTCAATTTGACTCCAGTCCTCCCAGCGTGCAAGATCTGGAATCACCAAATCTGCTAGAGCAGGGCGATCCAAAATTAGACGCATCGACTTGAGTACACGTTCCTTGTGAATGACCCCGCCATCGGTACCGTGAAACCGCAATGCCATGATTGCCGCATAAGTATCCGCATACTGACTTTTCTCGTTCTGCAAGAATTGCTTGTCAATCAGATCCAAACCTGAGTCACCCATGAGCGTGATGTAGCAAGCGATCATCGCATCCAAACCAGCTCGACGGTTTGGATCGTCGCTAGTCAACATTTTCTCCAGCAGTCTGGTATCTTCCTTCTCGCCACAAACCCCGAGCATCACCAAGTAAAGTCGTTTCCGGTCTGGAGGGAGATTCGTGTCCTGCACCCACTCCAGCAGCTGCTTTCGGTCCATCTTGGGTTTCAATGCGATGATTTCTGAATAGGGAGCAGAGGCGAATTCGTCATACGCATCCCGCGCCAACAACGATTCCGGATGTTCCAAGTAATTGATGAAGAACTCCAGTCGCTTCACATTTTCTTCGGGTAGCTGCTGAATCGCTTCCACATATTTCACCGCGACGTCACTTACCGGCAGCGGTGAAGACCAGAGTAGCTCTGGAGGATCTACACCCATGATCACGAAGTTTTGATCTTCCTTCGGCTTTCCGAAGTAATTGATGGTGAGCGTCTGCTCTTTCTTGATGAGCTTGTCGCCGCTAATAACCGAATTGACCCGAAACTGGGCCGTTGAGTCCGTTTCACTTCCTGGAATGATCTTTGCGATGGCGACCGTATCCATCGCGGACATCTCCTGCCGCAGAGTCTGCGATACAGCACTGCAGAACGGGCAAGCCCAGCTATTTCCCGCACAAAGGACCATACACAGCAGAAAGACCAATGAGGTTTGGAATCGTCGGCACAGCGATTTGTGCATGATTTTGCCCTAGGCAACCTGATAACTTGAGTAAGAAAGAAAGACTTCTGACGGTCACCGAAATTGTAGTTTCGATCATCTAAAGCGGCGACAGAGCTAACCACTCGTCGATAGTTTAGGAGAGATAACCGAACTAGGACCACTGATTCAGGCCAAAAATCCAGGCAAATCCAAATTATTTTGCCACCGAAAGCTGCTAGGCTTCGCCAATGGCAGCCTAATCGTTGCAAAAGGAATTTAGCCCTTTCCCAGGCTCGACTCAGGTTCCTCACCGCCGCGGTCGAATAGGTTAGTGCAGAGGTGATCAGAGTTAGTCAAGCGACTGCAATTTGGGTTGACAAAAGCAGGGGCTACTCATACTTTCTTACCCTCTTGAGCCTAACAGAAACCAGGGTGCTGGAGTGTGGAGCGATAGACTTGTCGCCCTCCGCAGCCTGCGAGAAAGTCGGGGATGTACCTCGCTGACTTCGGTCGAAAAAGAGTAGCAAAATGGCAGTTCCAAAGCGCAAGCATTCCAACTCACGGTCCGGCAAACGCCGATCCCACCACCAAGCCAAACCCAAACAGACCGGTTACTGCCCACAGTGCAGTGTGATCGTCCTAACGCATACTGTGTGCCCTAAATGTGGTTATTACATGGGACGCACCGTAGTCGATATGGCAGACGAATCCTAGAAAGACTTCACGGGTCGCATGATAGCTTCAGCGACTTGGAATCAAGGATCGCATGATTTACCAGGACGGTTTCTGACCGTCCTTTTTTGTTTTCCAGATTGGACCACGCGTTGACTTCTGCTTTGTTATTCCCTGGTCAAGGCGCCCAGGATGTTGGGATGGGAAGCGGTCTGACCGAGCGAAGCTCTCAGGCCAAAGAGTATTTTCAACAGGCTAGCGAACTGCTGGGCTATGACTTGCTGGAACTTTGCCTTGAAGGACCTATCGAGGAGCTCTCAAGAACAGAGTTTTCGCAGCCAGCTCTCTTCGTTCACAGCTACGCAGCGCTGAAGCAACTCGAATCAGAGCAAGCTCACCTGTGGGACGAGGTCAGCTGTGTCGCTGGGCTGAGCCTCGGAGAGTACACGGCCGTTGCTGCAGCTGGCGGCATGAGCTTCGAAGACGGAGTTCGCCTGGTTCAGGCCCGCGGGCAGGCAATGCAAGCTGCAGCAGATCTTGTCGAAAGCGGCATGAGCAGTGTCATCGGTATGGACATGGAGAAGCTAGAAGAAGTCTGTGCTCAAGCTTCCGAAGGCAACAATGATTTCGTAAAGCCCGCCAACTTGCTCTGTCCCGGCAACATTGCTGTCTCAGGCCACGTAGCCGCGCTCGAGCGACTCGAAAAGTTGGCCACAGCAGAGGGCGCTATGAAAATCGTTCGCCTTCAAGTCGCTGGCGCATTTCACACTTCAATCATGCAGCCAGCCGTCGAAAAACTCGAGGACGCTCTTGCTGAAATCACATTTTCCGAACTTCGCGTCCCCGTTTATTCCAACGTCGACGCAAAACCTCACTCGGCAGGCGAAGATTTTAAGTCTCTGCTGCCGAAACAGGTCGTTTCGCCTGTTCTTTGGGAAGCCTCACTACTGGCCGTTCTCGAAACCGGTATCGAAGAAGGCATCGAAGTGGGAACCGGCAGGGTACTTGCTGGGACACTCAAACGCGTCCAGCGCAAGTTCCCCTGCAACAACTACGGCGACTACTAGCCTAACGCAGGACGAGACTACCCCGAAGTAGCATGGGCTGTACCCTCCCCCATCGCCTCAGCGACCTCCCGAACACACCTGACCAATTCAAGGAATCAAAACGTATGAGTGAAACAGACTTGGGCCTAAAAGTCGATTTGAGTGGGCAAGTTGCCCTCGTCACCGGTGCATCGCAAGGACTGGGGAAAGCTTGTGCAATTCGACTCGCAGAAGCTGGCGCTCACACAATCTGCCTTGCTCGAAGCGAAGAAAAACTACAAGAAACCGTAGCGAACATTCAGGCTACCGGTGGATCTGCTGAAGTCAAAGCCTGCGACGTTGGCAGGCGTGAGAGCGTTCAATCGGTCTTCGAATACATCAGCGAGAAGCACGAGAAGCTAGACATCATCGTCAACAACGCTGGTATCACTCGCGATACCTTGCTGCCTCGCATGAGCGACGAAGCTTGGGACGATGTCATCGCGACGAATCTTTCCAGCTGCTTCCTATTCTGCCGTGAAGCCTCCAAAATCATGATGGGCTCACGCTACGGGCGAATTATCAACATGGCCAGCGTTTCTGGTCTCAAGGGCAATCCCGGTCAGACTAACTACTCCGCTTCCAAAGCCGGCATGATCGGCCTTACTCGCAGCCTAGCGCGAGAGCTCGGTAAACGAAAAATCACAGTCAACGCTGTCGCTCCGGGCTTTATCGAAAGCGACATGACCAAGGCTCTCGGAGACGACGTCCTGAAGCAGGTCAAAAAGCAGATTCCGGCGAACAGGCTGGGCAGTGCAGACGACGTCGCCGCCAGTGTTTTGTTCCTAGCTAGCCCAGGTGCGAGCTATATCACCGGCCAAGTTATTACCGTCGATGGGGGGATGATCGCTTAATTCGATAGATTTGGCACCACTTGATGGGTATTGAGCCCGCAAATCCTCGGCTGAGCGGGCTAAGCAGCCTACCTGTATTGACCGACTTTGTTAAAATTCGCTAACTTCCAATAACAACCTACGAACAAACCGCTGTGAAGACCTGGGCAAACGAGGCGAGTTAGGTTCACCTCCAATGCATTCCGCTCAGCGCAACAGCATAAACCTACATCCAAATAGTATCCTGGGAGCTTCCTTTTATGGCATCCGTTGAAGAACGAGTAATCGATATTGTAGCTGAGCAGCTGGGTGTTGAGAAAGACAAGATCAACTCCGACACTCACTTCGTAAATGACTTGGGCGCTGACTCGCTCGACACTGTCGAATTGGTCATGGAGCTCGAAGAAGAGTTCGACATCAGCATTCCTGAAGATTCCGCTGAGAAGATCCAAAAGGTTGGTGAAGCAGTTTCCTTCATCGAGGGCGCTCAAGGCGAGTCCTAGTCGTCTGCGACTTGCCGCAGCATCCTTCAAGGTAACTCGGCATTGGGCAAACGACAGACCGAGATTTCTCGAATTGCGTTCCAAGCCAAATGAGCTGAGCACACAAATGCAGCGGAGCAGGTTTAGTACTACTCCGCTTTTTTTGTAGCTACTTCGTTTGGCCGTGTGTTCGGCACCAATGACACCACAAGACAAGTCGAGATCCAAGGATCTCTATTTTTTACACCACGCAGTGAAATCTGATCCCAATGAAGCGTCGCGTCGTAGCAACAGGCCTCGGAGTCGTCACTCCACTTGGCAACGAAGTCGATACCTTGTGGCAAAATATCCTCCTCGCCAAGAGTGGTATCAAGCGCTTGAGTTTGATCGACGCGGATCGATTTAAGATCAACATCGCTGGTGATATCCCTGATTTCGAACCAGGCGAATACTGTGATCCGAAAGACCGCAAGCGACTGGATCGTTTCACCCAGTTCGCCATGTACGCTGGCGGCAAGGCCATCGAGGACTCGGGGCTAAACTTCGAAGACGAAGATTCATTCCGTGTCGGCGTTATCCTCGGTTCTGGAATCGGCGGGCTTTCGGAAATTGAAGTCCAGGTAGAACGACTCCTTTACAAGGGCCCCGATCGAGTCAGTCCGCTGACAATTCCCAAGTTGATGCTCAACGCTGCAGGCGGCAATCTTTCTATCCGTTACGGACTGCGCGGCCCCAACTTCACCGTCGCAACAGCCTGTGCGAGTGCCACCAACGCCATGGGCGACGCACTAAAAACGATCCAGCACGACGAAGCTGATGTCGTTATCACAGGTGGAACCGAAGCAGCCATCACTGCCATGGGACTCAGTGCTTTCGCCAACATGAAAGCGCTGTCGGGTCGAATCGATGAACCCGAAAAAGCATCTCGTCCCTTCGACACCGACCGCGACGGATTCGTGCTTAGCGAAGGTGCCGGGATTGTTGTCTTTGAAGAACTGGAACACGCCCAAGCACGTGGAGCCAAGATCTACGGTGAAATCCTAGGCTATGGTGCCAGCGGCGACGGCGGACACATCACACAGCCTGACGCAGAAGGACGCGGTGCTGCTCGAGCGATGTCCAACGCCATCAGAGACGCAGGTATCGATGCAACCGAAATGGATTACATTAACGCGCACGGAACCAGCACGCCGTTGGGCGACAAAGCCGAAACCCAAGCCATCAAGTCCGTTTACGGCGATCACTCTTACGACTTGGCTGTGTCCAGCACGAAGAGTAGCCTGGGGCACGCACTCGGGGCGAGTGGCGGCATCGAGATGGTGCTGACTATGCTTGCCATCCACAACAACTTAGTGCCGCCGACAGCCAACTTGGACAACCAAGACCCCGTTTGCGACTTGAACTACACGCCGCTGAAACCAGCGGAACGCGAAATTAATACTGCCATGAACAACAGTTTCGGCTTCGGCGGCCACAACGCCAGCATCATCTGCGGCACCCAACGTTAGGCTCAACCCCTCGCGGATGCCGTCGCTTTGCGCATTCGGTTTCTCCAGGATTCTCATCTGCAAACACTCTTCTTTGTAGCGGCATTCGCCAGAATTCCTCGACGCCCTACGATCAGAACTTCTGGCGAAGCTCCTTGAAAGTCAAAAACTATCGTCGCGAAACTCAGTGATTAATCCGCCGACGACGTAGCCCATGCAAGGGCCCATCAACATCAAAGTGGCAGCGAAAGCGGTATCGAGAAAGCCCGTCAAGCAGAGTCCTGCTGACATCACCGTTGCGACCACAAAGCCGCACATCCCTCCGACCACTACACTGCGTTTACCTAACATCCGCATGATCAAGACAAACACAATGGCAGCACCGATCGACATCGCGAAAAACGGATGAACGGTATTGTATATCCAAATACTGAGCGCAGAACAGGTCATAAAGACAAACATCTCCAACAAGCTAAGTTGACGGTCCCGCTGATCGGTCTCTCCTCTTAACTTGGGAACTTCAATTTCTTTTGAGTCTGTATTCAACCCGTTCTGCTCGCCCGTTTGTTTCCCAAGAGTATCTGCAGGCCGCTAATGAGCGAAATGCTGTTACGGCGTTCTTACTAGCACGCAAGCGAACCGGCTCCTGCGGCCCCTTCCGATGCTCAAATTTGCTCTAAGGCACTGATGCGCATTGCAATCACTGCATTAGTCTTGCCCGCGACATTTGCTCAATAGTGGTCAATTGAGGACCACAAGCCTACTCTGCGTATTCACACAAAACACTTGGATTCCCTCTGCGTTTGAGTGCCTTCGCGCGCGGCCAAGGATTTCTGACGAAATTCACTACGGAAGTCCTATAGCTTCTTTTCCATGATGACATGTGGAATATCAGCTTCCATGAACTCTTCGCTTTTGATGCTGTAATCCAATGCTAGGTAAAACGGCACGGCGTTACGCTGAGCATGAAACCAGACCTTGTTCAGCTCACTCGACTGACTAGCGTAGTCTTCAAATGCCGCCATAATGCTTCGACCCACTCCATGTCTGCGGTGCGCCGTCAGCACGGCGACACGGCCGATCCTGCCGTTCTTCTCGACATCCAAGCGTCCCGTCCCGACAGCCTCTTCGCCGATAAATGACAATGCCCAGACGCATGCGTCATCACGATCGTCGTATTCATCAGCCGGATCGATCGCTTGTTCGACTAAGAAAACTTCCTTGCGAATGAGTCGAATTTCATCTGCGTGCGAGTTGTAATCCGTAATAATGGTGCGGATATGGATCTTTGAACTCATTGCAACTCTCTTTCGATTCGAGCGACTCGTGAAGCCTCAACTCTCACTGGCAATGCTGCTCACTATCACAGCAGGCTGTTTCACCGTGGCTCAGGAAAAACCCTCCAAGACCACCACGGAAGATGCCGAGCACAAGTCCTCGGAGCACAAGTATACGAACGCGCTGATCAATTCGACGAGCCCCTATCTCCTTCAACACGCGCACAATCCCGTCAACTGGATGCCTTGGGGCCCCAAGGCCTTCGCCAAAGCAAAAAAGGAAAACAAAC
>PKCQ01000490.1 GCA_002862265.1 Planctomycetaceae bacterium
TGGTCGTGGCGACAAAGATGCTGCTGAAATCGCTCGCTTGCGCGGACAGGATTACTGAGAAGTGGCAGAGGCTTCCAGCCTGTGGGCGGCTCGAAAGAAATTTGTCGAATGACAAGCAGGTTGCTTATCCCATCGCCGCAAGTTTTGATGACTTCCGCTACGGAACACAACGAACAACTAGATGGCAGCTGAAACCTGCCTAGTGAAATAACTGACTGCAAAGATTGCCAATGTCCGCTGTCGACGAACGATTCGCTGAACTCAAAGCTGCCAACAAGAAGGCATTTGTCCCCTTCGTAACGGCTGGAGATCCGTCCCTGGATGTCACCACGGCTGTGCTCAAGAAGCTTTCTGAGTGCGGTTCGGCGATTGGCGAAGTTGGAATTCCCTATAGCGATCCGATTGCTGATGGACCCGTGATTCAAGCCTCCTACACGCGTGCCCTCGACGCAGGGATTAAGTTGAATCACATTTTTGATGCCGTGGGTTCGGTGGCTCCGCGACTTGAGATGCCGTTGGTTTCGATGGTCAGCTATTCGATCATTCAGCGGCAAGGAGCAGAAAAATATCTGGCTGAAGCGAAGGCAGCTGGCTTTTCTGGAGCGATTGTGCCGGATCTGCTCGTGGAAGAATCAGAGTCGCTCCGTAATTTGTGTCGGGAGCAGGACTTTAGTCTGATTCATTTGGTAACGCCAACGACGCCGCGCAAGCGGATGTTGGAGATCGCCAAAGCTTCGACGGGGTTCATCTATTTCGTTTCCGTGACCGGCATTACTGGGGAACGAAACGAGTTGCCGTCTGATTTACTTGAGCAGGTGCGATGGTTGCGTGAAAGAACGGAATTGCCAATCTGTATTGGGTTCGGCATCAGCCGTGTTGAGCACGTGAAGTTACTCGCTCCCGTGGCCGATGGCCTGATTGTCGGTTCTGCTATCGTTCGTCGCTTGGTGGAGAGTACCGATTCTGACCAAGCTCTTACAAGCGTCGAAGAACTTGCCAAAGAATTGATTGGCGCAACGGGGTAGGTGGGCGAATGCTCATCCCAAAGTAGGTCAGCTGTCCCAGTTGATTCCTTGGGTCTGACCCACGGACCACAGGCAAGATACCTATGCCTATGTCATGGAAAAGGGCTGGCATCGAAAGCAACTCGTTGCGGCTGAAGAATTGGCAGGCACGAGGTTCAAAGAGTCAACTTGGGCGGCGAACTCTAGGTCTTTTTCGTAGCCAGCTTCAATCAGATTCTGACCTCCAACGGCCGTGTGGAACGCGTTAGAAATGCGAGCTTGATAAGATTCCCAAGCCGCCAGTGCTATCGCGGCTCCGTCTCCAGTGATGATAGCTCGAGAGACTTGCAGTGCAGCCAAGATCGCTCCAGCTGCAAGAACGTCCTCCAATGCGATCTGGCCGTCGGTGCCCGCGCAGATTATGTGGGCCGAAACAGGACTCTCCGACTGCAATCGTTGTGCGACCGCGTGGCGATTGACGATTGCGGCGAGCCATACTGAGGTTGTGCCCGATTCTTGAGCTGCCGAGATAGCTCGCGTGCCATTCGTCGTCGTGAAGAATAGAGATTTGCCACTTACAGACTCTGAGGTGTACTCATAGGGACTGTTGCCGAGGTCGAATCCATCAATCTTGTGCCCGTGACGTTCACCGCAGAGAGCGGTTGCGTTCTTTGCTTTGGAGCAAGCATCGCGCATGGAGCGAATCTGATCGATCTCGGAAGCGACCTGTAGTTCCTCGGCACCAGCCTTGAAAGCTTGGCAAGCTGTTGTAGTGAAGCGTAGTGTGTCGATGACGATCGCAAGTTCTGTGGGCGCCGAGATCAGATTGGGAAGCAGGGCCACTTGAATATTCATGGTTTTCTCGTTCTGTTGGATTTCAGCTGTCGAGCATACTAGGTAGGGCGTTCGCTCCGGTTCTATTGAGAGCTAATCCTGTGTGCGAATCGACTCTGCTGTGGAGTTGATATTTGCTGTGGAGTTGATATTCCAAGTAGCTCAACTGTCTCAGTAGCTCTGTCGGATATGGTGAGCAGCTGGGCAAACTGGAATGGGCAATTGAGACAATGGACCTCCTTTCCTGAGGCCAGAAAATGCGTTCGTGCGAATCTGGCCGCAACCCTACAAGCCTGGGGACGAGGCCTTATAATTGACGCTCCGTCCGATTTGGACCATCCCCACCTTGAGTAGATTGCATCCCATGTCACCGTTGCCAAGCGATATTGAGCAGGCCCTGCAGAAATTTGGGCTCAGCGAGTTTCGTCCAGGCCAGCGTGAGGTGATTGAGTCTATCGTCTCGGGCAGCGATTGCATGTGCATCATGCCCACCGGTGGTGGGAAGAGCCTGTGCTACCAACTGCCTAGCATTATTCGATCCGGATTGACGATCGTTGTGTCGCCATTAATTGCATTGATGAAGGATCAAGTCGACAGTCTCTCGGCCCGCGGCATCTCAGCCGCTTTGATCAACAGTTCTCTATCGGCTTCTGAGCAAGCTTCACGCCTGCAAGCCGTTGCCAGCGGGCATTATCAGCTGGTTTATGTGGCTCCTGAACGTCTGCGAAACCAACGCTTCCTGGAAGCGATACGAGCGACTCCGATTCAATTGCTTGCGGTCGACGAGGCGCATTGTATTAGTCAATGGGGACACGACTTTCGTCCCGACTACACGCGAATTGGGAAGTTCCGCGAGTTACTCGGCGGTGTGCAGACTGTAGCGTTAACCGCTACCGCAACGCCGAAAGTGCGGCAAGATATCATTGATGTGCTGCACATCAAACGCGCTAAGCAATTCATGAGCGGCTTTGCGCGGCCCAATTTGCATTTTGGCGTTGTGACCTCAAACAACGACAAGGAGAAAGAGCAGGAAGTTGTCCAGTTCTTGGACCGAGAGCCAGGCTCGGGAATCATCTATTGTGCAACCCGGAAACGTTGCGAAGCCTTAGTGGAACTGCTTTCCAAAAAATCGAAGGTTTCTGTCGGAGCTTACCACGGTGGCTTGATGCCAGATCAGCGCAAGGCCATTCAAGATCGATTTATGAAGGGCGATTTGGAGATCGTGGTCGCCACGAATGCGTTTGGAATGGGCATCGACAAGTCTGACCTGCGATTTGTGCTGCACTACAACATGCCTGGATCCTTAGAGGCCTACTATCAAGAGGCGGGCCGAGCGGGACGTGATGGAAGGCAATCGCAGTGCGTCATGCTCTACTCGTTTCAAGACCGTCACATCCAAGAGTTCTTTATTGAAAATAGCTATCCAGAAAGGCAATTGATTCAACAAGTCTACGAATTTTTGCTTTCGCGCGATGAGGATCCGATCGAGCTAACGCAGGAAGAGATTCGTGATCGACTTGGAGTGCAGGTTTCTCCAGAGGCAATCGCGAGTTGCTTGCAAATTCTGGCTCGAACGCAGGTCATTGATCGGCTAGAAATGGGTGGTGGTCTGGCCATGATCCGTATCGATAGCAACTCACCAACATTGGTTGATTTGTTGCCTCGCGAGGCAAAGGTTCGGCGGCAAGTCATGCGATTCATTGAAAACGCGATCGGTGATCGACGCGGCGAAGAGGTTTTCTTGCATCCGAGATGGATGTTGCAAGAGTCGGGCCTGCAGCGCGATACACTGACTCGCGCCTTGCGTGAACTGAACAAGTTAGGTGGCTTCGATTACATTCCTCCGTTTCGCGGACGAGCGGTGCACTTTCGGCGACGTGATCTAGGATTTGATGATTTGCAAATTGACTTTGCGAATTTGAAGAAACGCAAGGAAGCGGAATACGATCGACTCAATCAAGTTGTTAAGTACGCGCAAGCGCCGCTTTGCCGACAGACCTCGATTCTGAAATACTTTGGCGACGCGGAAACGGAGGATTGCACGCGCTGCGATCGTTGTGGATTGCGCCCAGGCTGGCCCAAGTTTGATGTGCCGGAGAGCGAAAGATCCCCATCGAAGAACAGGTCAACCTTGGCTCTTGCAGGTGTGCCGGGCGTTCAGACCGCTGGGCAGTTGAAACCGAAGGTGGAAGTAGATCCGGCGATTCGTTTCGCGATTGAGCAGATCGTCGACGCCATTCAACGCATTCACGGACGACTTGGAAAACTACTGATTTCGCAATACTTGAGCGGTTCAGAGAATGCGAAGGTCCAGAAGTTGAATCTGCACCGGTTGAGTGGGTTTGGTTTACTGAAAGGCTTCAAGCAAGCAGACGTTGTGCAGGTACTGGATGCTCTGCTCGCTGCAGGCTTGCTGCGGCAGAAAGAAGTCAATCGCAATCGGCCCACGGTGGAAGTTGCAACGGAGTGGATGGATCTCGGGCATCGAACCAGGCTTGTTGCGATGGTGCAATTGCCTGGACCACTAACGCTGAGGCTAAAGGCAATTGGTGGTGGGGCAGCTTCGCCAGCTAAGAGCAAGCCAGTGCTTCAGCAGTCCGCAAAGCCGGAGCCGGCAGAACCCTGCGTCGCCAAACCGGCGGAGTCGCTTTGGTCTTCTAGCGAGCCCGGAGCCGAACAGCGGCGAATTGATGCGGCACCAAGTCCTCGTCCCGATTGGCAATGGACTTTGTGGCTATTCTCAGAGGGAAAGACTTGGGGTGAAGTCATGGAGATTCGGCAAATGTCGGACGAAGAAGTTTCCGCGAGTTTTATCAGTGCGCTAAAGGCTGGTGGAAAGGTCATGCGAAGTTGGTTTTCCGCTGGCGAGTCAGGGAGTTTATCGCGAGGTCAGCAACGTATTGTCCGTGAGCTTCAGCGTCGGTCAGCGGCAGGAATTCGCTAGCAGTTTGACGAGTGTCCTGCTTTGACCGGAGTAAATCCGCCACGAGTTGTGCTTCCTCGCGACATTATTTTGGCTTAAGACACTGCCAAAGAGCAGGCGAAGTGGGCAGCAGATAGTACAGAATCACGCATTTCACAGTACGTTTTGCAAACTTTGTCGTTTTCGTTGGAAGGAATTTCGGCATCGCAGCGAACTCTATCGTACTTTTAAGTCCGTCCCAGTGCCTGTGTTCGCACCGGAGCGTCCTTTTCGCCTGAAAGTTATGGGCTTGTCTAAGGCTAAATAATCCTTAGGAATTGGGCGTGTTTGGCCTTAGGGTAGTGTCCGGGGTGCGCAGAAAGTTGCTCTCTCGGATAGAATAGTTAGCTTTGGCGGAGCTCAGGCCCAAAGCAGGCATCGTGGAATCCGCGTATCAGTTTGAGAAGAGAATTGGATGGACGACAACCAGCGGCCACCTGCTGGCAATCAGAACGAGGGAAATGCACCTAAGCGCGGCACTATCTGGCCAATGTTGCTGGTGTTACTGCTGGGATTCATCGTTGTACGTACGTTCTGGCCCATCGAGGCAAATAGCGTTTCCTACTCGTTTTTCCTCAAGCAGCTAGAGGAAGGGAACGTACGCTCGATCGATATTAACGGAACGAGCGCAACGGGGTACTTCAAGGTCAAGCCCGACAAGCCAACAGAATACGACAGATACGGCAACGTTGTAGAGCCAAAGGACGATGAGGATCGCAAGCTGGAAAAGAAGTTCAGCGTCACGCTTCCCAAGGACTGGAAGGTATCGGACGAAATAGAAGACAAAGAGCAGCGGGCAGAGCTTGAAGTCACGATCGACGATGGCGATGCGGCTCGTTACCTAACTCTGTTTCTGCTTTTCGGCATTCCGCTGATTTTCCTTATCGCCATCTGGATGATGTTCCGTCGGACCCGCGATCAGTTGATGGGCGGAGGTGGTTTTCTCTCCAGCTTCTCTCGGTCAACCGCCAAAAGATTCGAACCCAGCGATCAGCAAACGACTTTTGCGGATGTTGCAGGCTTGGAGGGCGTCAAAGCGGACTTGGAGGAGATCGTCGAGTTCTTGCGCGCGCCGGAGAAATTCCAAAAGCTCGGTGGCCGCATTCCCAAGGGGGTGTTGCTCAACGGACCTCCAGGTACCGGGAAGACTTTGCTGGCACGAGCTGTAGCCGGCGAAGCAGGTGTTCCGTTCTATTCTGTGAACGGTAGTGAGTTCATTCAGATGTTCGTGGGTGTTGGTGCAAGCCGCGTGCGTGACTTGTTCCAGAATGCTAAGGAGAACGCGCCCGCTATCATTTTCATTGATGAGATTGATGCCGTGGGCCGCCAGCGTGGCGCTGGTCTAGGTGGCGGTCACGACGAACGTGAACAAACTCTGAACCAGATTCTCAGCGAGATGGATGGTTTTACCGGAGTCGACTCGGTCATCGTCGTTGCCGCGACCAATCGACCTGATGTCCTCGATCCCGCTCTGCTGCGTCCAGGCCGATTCGATCGTCACATCACCGTCGGACGTCCGACGGCCAAGGGACGATTGGCGATCTTTAAGGTGCACACACGCGACGTGCCGCTCGACAACGATGTGGATCTGAATCGCTTGGCTGCCGTTACTATCGGATTGACCGGTGCAGATATTCGCAATGTTGTCAACGAAGCTGCGTTGTGGGCTGCGCGTAAAAACAAAAATCGCGTGCAGATGGATGACTTTGACCATGCACGCGACAAGGTGCTGATTGGAGCAAAGCGGGAAGAAGTGCTCAAAGAAGACGAGAAGGAAAAGACTTCTTACCACGAAGTGGGGCACACTTTGGCGGCTTGGTTCTTGAAAGGTGCGAACCGCGTTCACAAGGTGACTATTGTTCCTCGCGGCCGAACGCTTGGCACAACGCAGATGATTCCCACGGAGGATCGGGTCAGCATGAGCGAACAAGAGCTGCAAGATGAGTTGGTAGTGATGTTGGCTGGAAGAGCCGCAGAAAAACTCATCTATGACGAGACTTCGGTGGGTGCAGAGAATGATTTGGAGCGTGCGACTTCGACGGCGCGTCGCATGGTCACGCACTGGGGCATGAGCCCCAAGCTTGGACCGGTTAGCTACAAGACTTCCGATGAAGACCCATTTCTTGGTCGCGAAATGCAGCAGCAGCGGCAGTTCAGTGAGCACACGCAAGAGCTGATCGATGGGGAAGTCTCTCGCATCCTTAACGAAGCTAGCACTCGGGCCTTTGACTTGTTGATGGACAAGCGAACGGAGCTCGAGAATCTGACAAATAGTTTGATTGAAACCGAGGAGCTGACGGAGAAAGAGATCCAGGATGTGATCGGACCTTCGGTTCACGGTAGCGTTGAGGAGCTGGAGGCCGTTGCAGAGCGCGTGGCGCGGGGTGATACGGATACGAAGGAAGATGGCAGCGATAATGAGTCGAACGCGATCGAGGGTAGCTCGGAGACGTCTGCTGATTCCAGCCCTGAGGTCGTAGCTTCTTCTGCTGACATTCGAGAAGAGAGCAACGACCGCTAGGCTCCCATGTCGCACGCACCTAGGCGGCAACGAGCGCAGCGATGTTACAGCAGGTAGATAGAAGGCCGGTGCCTCCGACTGGGCGTTAAACGAATAAAATTGCTCCACCGCTGATGGCGAAGAAAAAGAATCGACAAAAGATTCGAACTGAGTTCAAGAAACGACATCAAGGTCGTGTTCGCACCAGCGATCTGACTCGCCAATATCAGCAAGTCGATGAAGATGTCGACTTGCCCTCTCACGAGCGCGTTAGTGGCAAAGGCGAATTGACACGTCGACGCACCATTGTCGGCGCTGTCGATGTTGATTCTGATGGTCTCGGCGTTGAGATGGATCTGGCTGACAAAGGCCTACTTCGCGGACGAGTGCTTCGTGTACACGGCTTGAATTGCGTGGTGCGAACCGAGGAAGGTCAAGAGTATCGATGCGCGGTGCGGCAACTTCTCAAGTCGCTCTCGACCGATCAGCGGCATGTGGTCGCCGCAGGTGATATCGTCACGTTTCGGCCAGAAGGCGAAGATCAGGGGATTATCCTGAGTATTGGCCAGCGCCAAGGAGTGCTCAGTCGAACGAGTCGCGGCAAGCGTCATATCTTGGTCAGCAACGTCGACTTTGTGTTCATCGTGGCCAGTGCGGCTGACCCGGATCTCAAGCCACATTTGATTGATCGTTTTCTGGTTACGGCTGAGCAAGCCAGTTTGGAGCCAGTGATTCTAATCAACAAAGTCGACTTGGTGGAGCCAGCCGAGCTGATGCCGCTCGTTGGTGTCTATGCTCAGCTTGGTTACCAAGTCGTGATGACCAGTGCGGAACAAGGGATCGGCATCGCCCAGCTGAAGCAGCTCGTTGCTGGCCGGCAAAGTGTTTTTACTGGTCAGAGTGGTGTCGGCAAGAGTTCTTTGCTGAATGCCATCCAAGATGGCCTTGGTCTTCGCGTACAGCCGATCAGTAGCGACAATCGTAAAGGCAAGCACACCACAACGACAGCGGAGTTGATTCCTTTGGAAACAGGCGGTTATCTAATGGACACACCCGGGATTCGTCAGCTGGAACTCTGGGATGTGGCGAAGGAAGAAATGGCCGGGTTGTTCCGAGATATTCGGCCTTATGTGAGTCACTGCCGTTTTCCCGATTGTACTCATACTCACGAAGTTGACTGTGCCGTGCTGGAAGCCGTTGCAGATAACCGCATTGATCCTCGCCGATACAACAGTTTCG
>PKCQ01000283.1 GCA_002862265.1 Planctomycetaceae bacterium
GAGTATCGCAAGTACATCGAAAAAGATAATGCTCTGGCCCGACGATTCCAAGAGATTATCGTCGAGCCAACGAGCAAGGACGAGACGATCGAAATCCTCAAGGGATTGCGTGAGCGTTACGAAGAGCATCACCGAGTGAAGTTTACCGACGATGCGTTAGTTGCCGCTGTTGAGATGAGTGAACGCTACATCACTGCGCGTTGCCTACCTGACAAGGCAATTGACGTAATAGATGAGGCAGGTGCTCGGATCCGTCTTCGCAATATGTCCAAACCACCAAACTTGAAAGAGCTCGATGAAGACATTGAGAACTTGAACAAGGACAAGGAAGACGCGGTCGCGAACCAAGACTTCGAGAAGGCGGCTTCTCTGCGAGATAAGGCAGACAAGCTTCGCAAGAAGAAGGAAGATATCACTCGCGAGTGGCGTGAGAAGAGCCGCGAGACCGATGGAGTCGTTGACGAAGACGTAATCTCAGAAGTCGTCTCCAAGATGACTGGCATTCCGTTGACACGTCTTAGCACCGAAGACTCGGCTCGTTTGATGGAAATGGAAGACGAGCTGCACAAGCGGGTCGTCAGTCAGGACGCGGCTGTTTCTGCGGTCGCCAAGGCTGTTCGCCGAAGCCGCAGTGGCCTGAAGGATCCTCAGCGTCCGACCGGCTGCTTTGTCTTCGCTGGTCCGACAGGTGTTGGTAAGACTTTGCTAGCCAAGGCTTTGGCTGAATTCATGTTCGGTGACTCCGATGCGTTGGTGCACATCGACATGAGTGAATACATGGAGAAGCATAACATCAGTCGTCTGATTGGTGCTCCTCCCGGCTATGTCGGCTACGAAGAAGGCGGTCAGTTGACTGAGAAGATTCGTCGTCGTCCTTACGCTGTGGTCCTGCTCGACGAAATCGAGAAAGCTCACCCGGACATTTTCAATATGTTGCTGCAAGTTATGGAAGAGGGGCGGCTTACTGACTCCTTCGGCCGTCACGTTGACTTCCGCAATGTGATTTTGATTCTGACCACAAACGCGGGTGCGGATGCGATCAAGAACGAGTCAGCTTTTGGCTTCCAGAAGCCGGATGACGATTCTTCCTACGACAACATGAAGTCGCGGGTCATGGACCAGATCGAGCGTGTGTTCCGTCCAGAGTTCTTGAATCGTCTGGATGACACCATCATCTTCCGTCACTTGAAGAAGGAAGACCTCAAGGAGGTTATCGACTTCGAACTGTCCAAGGTTCGTGAGCGGCTGCTTGATCGTGGTTATGAGCTGGAACTGACGGATGCATCGAAAGAGTTCTTGATCGATAAGGGGGCAAACCTCGATTACGGTGCCCGTCCGCTGCGTCGTGCATTGGAGCAACGCATCGAAGATCCGCTCGCCGAAGATATCCTGCGTGGCAAGTTTGAAGGCGTGAACACCATCATCGTCGATGTTATTCGTGATGATGAAGACAAGGTCGTTCGCCTCGGCTTCCACGGTGAGAACCGAGAAGTTCCGGAAGAGGAACCGGTTGCTGTTGGCGGCGGCGAAGAGGAAGCTCCTTCCGAAGAGTCTGCTTCCTAGCCTAAACCAGATAAATAGAAAATAATAAAACAGTGGTCGTTCTCGGCCGCTGTTTTTTTGTGTCTTAGCGGACGTCGTAAAAGTCGTCGGCAATGCTTCGGGCGTAGCACGGAAGCATGGCTCTTCTCGGGCCAGGGACCATGCTAAAGAGAGCCCATTCTCGCAAGTCAATTGATTCGAATACAAGGTCATAGAAATGCTCTTGCTCCCCTTACTTCTCGCTATGATTACGATTGCCGACGAAAGCAAGGTCATGCTGGAAGGCAAGACGCTCAATGAGAGTAGCGGGGTATGCGTGACGCATGGCGGCAAGGTGGTCTGGAGTCACAATGATTCTGGCGGCAAGCCCCGGGTATTCGCATACCGGCGTGACGGGCGATTCTTATGCCAAGTCTGGCTAAACGATGCCGAAGCGATCGACTGGGAAGACATGTGTTCGTTTGAGCGCAACGGCAAGGAGTACTTGGCTATTGCAGATGTCGGCGACAATGGCGAGACGCGATCTGCCGTGATGCTTTACATCGTTGAGGTTCCACCATTGCAGGACGTAAAAGACTATTTGCAGATTCGCACCAAGAGTTTCGGAAGCATCAAGTTGCATTATCCCGACGGCTCGCATAACTGCGAGGCAATTGCCTACGATCCGCAGCGAAAGAGTTTTTGGCTGCCTAGCAAGACGCAGTACAAGTCTCAGTTGTTCGAATGCGATGCCAGACAGCTGGAGGGAGCGCACGAAACTGAGGCTATACTGATTCAAGAGATTGTCATGCCGCTCGTAACGGGAGGCGATATTTCTCGTGACGGTAAGTCGCTTGTACTGTGCAGCTACGGTGCCGGAATTCTGATGGCGCGTAATGACAAGAGTCAACAGGAAGTCTGGAGGTTTGCTAAGAGCTACGACAGGTCTCTATTCAAGACACCAATTCGCAAGCAAGGGGAGAGCATCTGTTTTGCAGATGACGATAAGCACTTGCTGCTCACGAGTGAGTTTGCTCCCACACCACTTTTCCGAATTAATGCTCCCTAAATCGCAAACCGAAGCGTGAGCGAGGGGAAAAGCTGGTTTCGTTTGCTCGCGGTTTATCGCCGCGCTGACACGTCAGGTCATAAAAGGGTAAAGCGAATGAGTGCACCGTAGTAATGCAGTTTCAAGTGGCTATCGGTGATCCTCACGGGAATACGGTGGGACATCCGATCGGGGCGTCATTTAGCTAGTAGACCAGTTCGAGAAATATCCCTACACCAGCGCGGGAAAGATGGTGCGTCTGGCCTAATCGCTAAGTCGTGATTGGTGTATGAAACTTGGCGTTTCATGCCCACATGCTTCATAGGTGCAATGACTCGGACCTGAGCCAGAGGGAAAGGCGGTTTCTTGAGTGATGCTAACGCAGTAAGTGGGGCGTCTTGTAAATGCATCGGGGCGATTGAAGCCTGGGCTCCGGCATCAGAGCGGCAAACGTCTACAGTTCAGTGTTGGGGCTACTGCCGCTGCGCGGCGATCACGTCAGCGTTTTGGGCACGGTGGCGAAGCGCGTGATCGACGAGCACGAGAGCGAGCATGGCTTCGGCAATCGGCGTCGCTCGAATGCCGACACAGGGATCATGACGGCCTTTTGTAATCACTTCAATTTCATTGCCCGAGCGGTCCACACTCCTGCCTGGGAGCCGTAAGCTAGAGGTTGGCTTGAGAGCAATGTGAGCCACAATGTCTTGGCCACTTGAGATGCCACCAAGTGTGCCGCCAGCGGAGTTCGACTGGAAGCCATCTTTGGTAATCTCATCGCGGTGCTCGGTACCACGCTGCTCAACAACAGAAACGCCATCGCCGAGTTCTACTGCCCGAACAGCATTGATGCTCATTAGGGCATAGGCAATCTCGGCGTCTAACTTGTCGAATACGGGCTCACCCCAGCCCGCGGGGCAGCCTGAAGCGACGACCGTGATCTTAGCGCCAATCGAGTCGCCGTCTTTGCTGAGCTTGGACATGAACCCTTCAAGTTCAGGAATGCCTTCTGCATCGGGAAAGAAGAAAGGATTCTGTTCGACTGTGCCCCAGTCATGATTCTTCGGGCGAATTGGGCCGAGCTGCGAAAGGAAGCCGCGAACCTGCACTCCGTAACGCTCCTTCAAGTATTTCTTGGCGATCGCACCAGCGGCGACTCGCATGCTGGTTTCTCTCGCAGAGGCACGGCCGCCTCCGCGATAGTCTCGAAAGCCATACTTCTGGTCGTAAGTAAAATCGGCGTGAGCCGGCCGGTACTGTTCCTTAATGTTACTGTAATCTTTGGAGCGCTGGTCGGTATTCTCGATCACCATTCCGATTGGCGTGCCCGTGGTCTTGCCTTCAAAAACCCCCGACAGAATACGAACTTCGTCGGCCTCTTTTCGTTGAGTCGTGAATCGAGATTGGCCGGGCTTCCGGCGGTCGAGGTCGCCTTGAAGGTCGGTTTCGGAGAGTTCCAGGCCAGGAGGGCATCCGTCGACAACACACCCCAATGCGTGGCCATGACTCTCGCCGAAAGTGGTGACACAGAAATTACGGCCGAAAGTGTTGCCTGACATAGCGAACCGAGAAGCGAGCAAAGAGAAGAAGAAATTGAGGCCCAAGTATAGATTCTCTGACACGCACGCACAGCGCCAGCAGGCTTTGTAGCCATCTCATACGAGGGCTCGACCGCAGGGCGAAACTGCTCTATTTTCAGACCATCTAGCGAAAAGTTCATCACAGGAGAGGATTTGATGCCCAAGCTTACAGTCGAAGGTTACGGAGAATTTGAAGTCGAGAGCGGCAAGCGTCTGGTTTTGGCAATGGAAGAAGATGCCAAGGTCGATCAGCTGCACGCTTGTGGTGGAATGGGAAAGTGCACGACCTGCCGAGTCGAATTCGTTGACGGCGAGCCAAGCAAAATGACTCAAGCAGAGAAGGATTGCTTGGCCGCACGTGAGCTCAGCGGAGTTCGGCTTTCTTGCCAAATCCAGTGTGCTCAAGACATGAGCGTGAAAGCTATTAGTCGGGTGGAAGGCAGCGGAAGGGCTGATGCTGGAGGCCCTGTTGCTCCCGAAATGACGCCTGATCCGCAATGGGTTGAGTAGAGTCAGCGTACTCGAGGGCCGAGATTGCTAGCATTTTACCGGCTATGTCTGTCGGCGTAGACTCAAGACCTGTGCGAGAAGTATCCTTAAGTGGTTGAGAGTCTGGCTGGTATTCCTGCACAAAGGCGGAATTAGCCCGGACTGCAAACTTATTCGATGAGCTAGCCAAGGATGGCAAAGCAAGCTGACAGGAAGATTCATGAATCATCGCGGCGCACTTTGGTGCGTCTTGCGTTCTTAACGCTGTCAGTTGTTCCGCTCGTGGTCTGTCTGGTTTGGAGTTTCTTACAGTATGCTGGGCTCAACCACACGCGGCAAGTTGCTGCTTGGGAGGAACTCTTGAGTCAGCGGTTGGGCGTGTATGTGTCCATTGAGCAGGTGGAACTATTGTCTCCAACTCGGACGCGACTTCATGGTTTGCAGATTCGTGACCCAGAAAATAAAGTCGTCTACGCAATAGCAAGAGTCATCGACCATCAGTGGTCAAATGAGCTCCAACGCATGAAAGTGTACGATCTTGCTGTCGAGGGCCCCCGCATGGCTGGTGCCTATCCGCTGCTCAAAGACTTATTGATTAGACCAAGCGAACAAGACTGCGAGCTTGAGTTGCAGTTTGCGAATGTCGTCATCCAAGGTGGGATTAAGCCACAAAGCTTTCCTAGTGCGGATCTGCATGTCTTTCCGACCAGCTCGGAGACAAGTCTTGAGCTGGATATCATTTCGCAACGGTATCAGGACAAAAAGCCAATTCGGATCTCATTGACGCGTTTCCACGGTGAAGGCAATCAGAGGACGGAGTTGAGCTTTGTTTCCAGCGAAACTCCCCTACCCTGCTCCTTGGTGAGATGGTTTCAGCCGGGGATATCGAGTTTCGGAGAAGGTGCGGAGCTTCTCGGCTCCGCCACTTTGGGCTTTGATTCCAATGGCTGGAGGCTGTTGATTAATCGGGCTCAGAAGCCAGTTCAGGAATTGACTATTCAAAAAATCGATTTCGAGACACTCAGCTGGAACGCTCCGGAGATAGTGACGGGGCAAGGCAGAGTTGTGCTCAAGGACTTGGATGCGTCGCCTGCCGGTCTCACGCGAGTGTGGGGGCTGATGCAGATCGAGCACGGCGAGATCCAACGTCAGTTTCTGCAGGTTGCTGGTCGGCAGCTCGGAGTGATATTGCCGGAACATCTGCAAGCTGCACCCGCCGGAACCGAGGGCTTTGGGCGTATCGGTCTGTGGTTTCACGTTGATTTGTCTGGCAGCCCAACGGTCAATCTTGCTGGCGACTTAGAGATCGCAGTGCAAGGTGGAGAAGTGAGAAAGGGCTCACTGCTAGAAGATCGAGCGGGAAATCCAATGGCGGCGAAATTCGATTGGGATACCCCTGTGCGTCTTCCCAGCCTCCTCCAGGCCTTCAAGCCATCGGGAGGCGGTTTGGTGTATGGTGTGGAGTTTGCCTCTTCTTCCGTGCCGAAAAGAGGCTATGCACCTGTCACTAGTGTACTTGAGAGCTGGTTGAAGCCGAAGCAGGAGATCCTGCATTCACAACGTAATGCTCGAGCTTCTCGAACAACCATGCACTAGGTTCTGCGTGGCAGCTCGGAAATTAAATGAACGCCATGCCGCTCACAATTAGTCGACAGAGCCTCTTGTTTAGAGCCTGTTATGCATTCTTTTGCTTCAATGCGAGTACCACGTCCGCAAGTTCTTCGGGCTCTTCGAAGACACGGAAGAGCACCTGGCGTTCTTGCGATGTCTCAATCAGTCGTTCCAGGCGTTTATGATTCATCCGACGCTCTGCGATGTCGCGGATAAGAATGCCTCGGATTTGACGAGGGAATTTTTCGGCGAGAAAACGGTAGATTTCGGGATCCTTTTCGCCGCTATCGCCTATGAGAATAAACTGTCGCTTCGGCAGTCTTCGCAAGATCCCGGCAATGATTGGAACCTTGGAGTGCTTTTTGACACGTTGAAGCTTCTTGACTAGCTGATCGCGGACTCGGAAGTAACGCAAATGCATGCTCCCCGCAGGGAAGTTCGTGGTAAAGCACAATTCAGCAAGAGCTTCATAGAGCTGCCAAGGGCTACTCGAGACGTAGTGAAAATCGCAGCCTTCTTCCTGCCAGTCTCGGTACAGATCGGCCATTCCAGGAATGACCTCGAAAGGCTTGAGGAAGGTGTTCGCCAACATCTTCGTCGAGCTGGTTGCTTCGGTAAACTTGATGGTGTCGTCAATGTCGCTGATGACACTCAGGCCCCGTGGAGGCACAAAGTGAATGCTGCCTACCGTCGCGGCGATCATGCCTCGCGCGTCTTGGGAACGCAGGAGATTCATGGAGACAGTTCGTGATTCCTGGCCGTCTCTTAGTTGCCCAGCGATGGGCTCTGGAAGACTCAAAGAGCCGTAGAATGTGCCATCTCTCCGTGTGCGTCTTAGCAAGCGATACTGTTGCTGGCCAACTTGGAGCACGATCCGGCGTCGTCGACCGGGAGCGGCAAGGAAGCCATCGATGCGGGACTGAAAGGGTTCCCCTTCAAAATCTCCAGGGGCCGCTTTCATTTTCCGCTTCAGTCCCTTGAGGATAATCTTGTTGCCCAGCGGAACCTTGCCGTCGATGTATACGCGGCCATGTATAAAAGCGCGACAGTGCCCCCGCTTTAGATCCACATATCCCAATGAAGGGAAAAGCACAGCCTGGTGCTTCGGTTTCAAGTCTGAAACAGATTGTTTCACGGGCGGTTAGCGTTCCTTTGTCTTTTAATATTGGCACCCGCCAAAGAGGCGGTCACCGGTAGTCGATTCGTCCGGGTTCCAACGTGGGTAAATTTTTGGCGAAATCCACTACAAGCTCTAGCAGTTATTGCTGCTTCTTTTGGACTTCGTTTTCGAACTATTTAGCCGCTTTCGTGTCCTGAAATTTACGGTTTACGCGTCTTTGGGAGAACAACCATTCGTGTACTTCTGGATTTGCGTAGGTTCTGGTCCAGCTATCGTGGCCGACTCCAGGGTATTCCGTGTACTTCGGTTCTCCTTCGGCTTTCTCGAGTGCATCAATCATGTCACGAGAGAATTGCACTCTTACGGCTCGGTCTTTGTCACCATGAAAGCACCAGATCGGTATGTGCTTGATTGTTTCTGCTGTCTTGGGATCAGCTCCGCCGCAGATCGGTAGAGCAGCAGCGAAGAAATCAGGGCGGCGATAGATAGCGTCCCAAGTTCCATAGCCGCCCATCGACAGGCCGGTGATGTAAATTCGGTTCTTATCGATGGCCGCATCCTCGACCATGCTGTCCAAGACTTCGAAAACAAGTCGCAGCGAAATACTAATTGAGTCGGGCAGTGCAATGTGATCCTGAGTCCAGTCAACATTAGCCCACTTCTGATTTTTTGGGCATTGCGGGGCGAGAACATAGCACTTCATCTTCTCGCGACGGGCTGGCTCACAAAAATCTCGCATGCCATGTTTGAGCTGAGCCAAATTGTCCTCACCGCGTTCTCCCGCTCCGTGGAGAAACACGACCAACGGATACTTTTCGGTCGGATCATAGTCCAGCGGCTTGAGCAATCGATAGTTGAGGACGTTTCCGTTTTGGTCCGCATAAGAGCGAGGCTCAAAGAGCTTGTTCGGATCTGTCACACGTTTGGTGTCCTGGGCGAGTACCGTCTCTGAAGTGAGACCGACTAGCAAAATTCCAAGTAGAAATGCCGAGAAGCCAGCAGCGTGGTTGCGGTTCGGAACAGAGGAAGGAAGGTTAAAAGGTTTCAGCACGGTTGATACCTCGAGGTGGCGGTCAGGTAGGGTGCAACATACTGCAAATCCACTAGAGTGTGGTCACTCATTCTATCGCCAATGCCTGGTATTGATCGCGACTATCTTCTGTCACTAGCTTG